>NZ_LMQJ01000010.1:0-218665 GCF_001424605.1 Bradyrhizobium sp. Leaf396 | reverse complement strand
TACTCTTCAGTAAACGACCGACGTGCACGTTCCATTCAACACCTCCAGGCTCAACGAGCCTACTACAGGTGTCCACTCATTCGGAGGAAGTTCACATCGAGAACCCGACGTAGCGCGTCTCCATCAACGTCGCCATCGACCCGGATGCGGTGCCCGCTACCAAGATCAATCTCGATGATGCCCTGGCTCTTCCGTCGACGCACCGCCGTCGTCGTCAATGGCGCTTCGGCCACCTCCCGCGGCGGCACAGACGGTCCAATCTCGACCGGCACGAACGGCGCTATACTCGTTTCACCGTGCTTGCAAAGCTCTTTGCGCCACCTGAACAGCTGGCTCACATGAAGGCCGGCCATGCGAGCCACCTCGGAAACGCTGGCTCCGGGCTCGAGCGATGCTGCAACAAGCCGTTCCTTCTCATCCTGCGACCACCGCCGCCGCCGCTCGACCGATGTGATCACCTCTGCTCTCGAAATCGTCATAGCGCTTCTCCTAGGATTACCCCTAGGACCTGCAGCCCACGCGTCCCTCAAACAAGACGGCCCTTGGCGGAGGGATACCGTCGAGCCAGCTTTCAAGGTTTCAAGGCGATCCCGGGTTCGATCAAGATGTCGGAAGTAGGATCGCGCTCCATGAACGAGGAGCTTGCGGACGTAGCGGTTCCCGCGCTTGCTGATACCGAGGAGCTTCTGCTTACCTCCGGTGGAGTGTTCCCGCGGAACAAGTCCCAGCCATGCAGCCAGATCGCGAGCCTTCTGGAACTGGCGCCCGTTACCGACGGCCGCAAGAACTGCGGTTGCGCCCAGCGCCCCGATTTCGGGGATTGTCATGAGCCGACGGGCAACATCTTCTCGGTCTGCAATCGCGGCGATCTCTCTCGTCACCTCATCGATGCGCTGCTCCAGCCGGCGCAAGTCGGCAAACAAGTCTCCGAGAAGTCTGCGCATCGCCGACGAGAGGTCGTTCGACGCATCTTCGAGAACCAGCGGCAAGTCGAGCTTGAACAGACCAGCTCCTTGCCTCAATGACTCTACCCATTCTTGGAGGAATTTGCGGGGCTCAGACCATCGGCCATGGCGGCATAACTTAAACCAAATGGCCTCCGGCAAACCCGGTGCGGTTCAACTATTCTGGGTACAGAGCATTGGGCGACCTGTTGGGTGCGCCGTCCATCCGCCACTGCGATGTTAGCCAATTGAAATGCAGCGGTAGACTGGTCCATCCCGCAATTGGATCTCAACAAACCTGCCGTTGATGTCTTTGCGGATTTGGGCCGATGAATGTCTAGGCGGCGTGAGCTTTCCGGCGCTGTGAACGTTTAATCCGGTGACGATCTGTTTGAGTAGGACGGTGATGTTTACTCTCCTAGAGTAACGTTGATCTTGATCTAAAGAGAGAGCCTCGATTTCCTGCACAAGGTCGCATAGCGCAGCCCTCTCCTCTCGGCCCACGCAGTCGAGCAAGGCTGGGTGAGCGAGAAAGGCGAGAACGGTGGTCTCGAAGTCGCTGTATGACCAGGCCGATCGGCTGCATGCGCCCTCGCTCAAGACCTGCTCGCACACCAGAACCTGCACGTTCGAGATCCGATGGAAAATAACTTTGCTGCCGCAATAAGCACACCAGCATAAGCCACCGAAAATGTTCGCGAGATCATTTCCTTTGCGGCCGCGAAGGGCGAGGTTTTGCTGACGAGCAATTTGCGCAGCGTCAAAAGTCGCCTTGTCTACGACCGCCGGGTAATAGTTAGAAATGGGAGGGCCGCTCGGAATACCCTTCTTATTACCCCCGGCAAAGGATTTCGGTTGGTACTCACCATAGGTCGCTCGATTCCTGAGCATGTAATCAATGGTGGTGTGATCCCAATTAGGCGACTGGGTGAAGGTTGGCACCTTCTGTTCGTCGAGATAATTCGCGATGGCGTAGCTGCCCATTCCTCCGATCGCGAGATAGAAGATTCTTTGCACAATTTCTGCCCTTTCCGGAAGGAACACAAACGCCGATCGGTCGTCAGTAAGGCTAAGCCAGCTCGGGGCTGCTGAAATCTTCTTTAAGGACACTTCAAGGTCACTCGATAATTACTGCAGAGAGAGGCGCCTCGCCTTCGCTTCTTTCGCCTAGGGGTTCTTGCTTCCTGCCGTTTGGCCCCGAGTAACGCGAGGCTAGGGTTCCCCTGTGCTGATGCAACCATCACAGCACCGTGAAAGGAACTCACAATTACTTCAATGACTTCCTCGAAATGCATTGTGAATGCATGCGTGATTTTTGTGCAACACCCATCGGAAAACAAGCTTTTCGGGGCCGCTTTGAGGCGATCTGTTGTTGTGTGTGCATGGAGCTTCGATCATGGTGACTGGGCGACGGAGGGGGGCATCCCAAGGTCGTCCCGTTTAGGTTATTCGCTTAATGAGACCTAAGCTACGAGGATGCGTTGATTTCCAACGTCTTTTCGCGGGCAGTTCAAACGGCTTTGTACAGGGAATTGTACGGGGCTTCAAACTTGGAGGTTTAACATGAAGTTGGTAAAGAGCCTTTTGCTCGGCTCTGCGGCGGGTCTGATCGCCGTGGGCGGAGCGCAGGCAGCCGATCTTCCCGTGAAGGCCAAGGCGGTCGAATACGTGAAGATTTGTTCGCTCTACGGCGCGGGTTTCTACTACATCCCCGGCACCGACACCTGCATCAAGCTGGGTGGTTATCTGCGCGCTGAAGTCGCGCTGAACACCAACAGCGTCTACACCGGCAACTATTCCGGCGTCGCGGGCGCGCACAACGCCCTCAGCAACTATTACACCATGCGGGCTCGTGAAGACCTCAACATTGACACCCGTACCGCGACGGAATACGGCGTGGTCCGCACGTTCTTCGATGCGACGTTCAGTTGGACCAGCGGTGGCTACAGCGGTAGCGGAACCACCGCTTATGACAGCAACAACCCCGCCGGAACTGGCAGCGGACAGGTGGCTGGTGGTGCGCTCGGCGTGTACTACGCCTTCATCCAGTTCGCTGGCTTCACGATGGGTAAGGCGGTCTCCCAGTTCTCCGCTCCCTGGACCAACTATCCCGGCAACAACTTCGACGGTCTCGTCGGTGGCGGCGGCACGGTCACTGGCGTCAACCAGTTCACCTACACCGCTGACTTCGGTCAGGGCATCACGGCGTCGTTCTCGGCGCAGGATCAGGTCGCCTACTATCAGGCAGGCATCAACAACCTCGGTGCTCCGGGCGGCTTCGGTTACGGCACCAGCAACATCGGTGGATCGCGCTCTCCTGATCTGGTTGCCATGCTTCGCGTTGACCAAGCTTGGGGTTTGTTCCAGGCATCGGTGGCCGCACATGAGAACCATGCTGGTTACAATACTGGTGCCGGCGAATTCTCGGGTCGCGCCAGCGACAAGTGGGGTTGGGCTGGGCAACTTGCTTTGTCGATCAAGAACATCCCGACAGGCGCGGGTGACACGATCAACGTTCAGGGCGTCTACACGAACGGCGCGACCCGCTACAACATCCAAGACCTTGCCGGTGGTGCGGGTGCGTGGACAACCTACAGCGGCACTGGCGTGGCTGGCGCCTACCAGAGCCTCGGCATCGCGTTCGCTCCTGATGCAGTGTACGCCCCGGGCGGTGACCTTCAGCTCGTTGAGACTTGGGGTATGCGCGGCGGTTTCACCCATAACTGGGATCCGTACTGGAACACCGGTATCTACGGTGCATACGCTGCAGTTCGCTACAATGGCGCATCAAAGACGCTGATGTGCGGTGTCGGTGGTGTCGGTGGAACGGTGAGGGCGGCACTGGGTGCTGCTGGTCTCACCAACTGCGACCCGGATTACAACATCGCCCAGCTCGGGGTAATCACCCGATGGACCCCGGTCAAAAACCTCACGTTCTCGGCTGATTTCACCTACACCCGCTTGGATCAGAAGTACTCGGGCGTCACCGGCGCTGGTGCGAATGCTGCTGTCGGTAAGCCGGTAGCGGCGTATGAGTTGAAGGACCAGGATACCTATCAGTTGCTCCTCCGCGCTCAGCGCAACTGGTAAGCTTAGTCAAACGACGTGACCTCCAAGAGCCCTCGGCGGGAATGCCGGGGGTTTTCTTGCTTTATTGAGTGATGGTGGACCTTATGGCCCCCAATGAGGCCCGGGCACGGCCCCCCGAACTGGTTGAACAGATCGTTAGAGCGGTCCGATCTGTTGATGTTCTTATCTCGAAGGTTCAAACCGCATGGGCAAGCAAGATGGGGCTGACTGTTCCGCAATGGAATATGTTGGTTGTCATCGCAGAGGCTCACCAATGCGGGGGTCTCCAGGTCAAATCCGTTGCTGAGGCTTTGCGAGTAAATGGCTCGTTCATCGTCAACCAATCGAGACCATTGGAAGAACTCGGCCTAATCCGAAGGAAAAGCTCGAGCACTGATAAGCGACTAGTCTATCTTTCCGCTACGCCGAAGGCTCTCAAGGACCTTGCTGGAATACAAAGCAGCAGGGACGCGGTGACTGCGTCCATCAAGAAGGAAATGGGCGAGGCAGCGACATTGCACACGATAGAACTGCTGCAGCAGCTTGAGCGGTGTATTGGTCGTTGTCGTGTGAGGTTGCAGATCGAGGACTAAAAAGTCGTCCGTGAAGAGCGGCTAAGCGATTGATCTGGGGTCGGATTATTCGTTGTGACCTGTTTTGAGATTGCAGGGTTTTGATGCTTCGGGCATCGGAACCCTGCAATTTCGTTTTGAGGATTGAACGAAGCCGCTGGCGCGGCATTTGAGGAGAGGTGGTAACGGCCGCCTCCTGTCTGAGAGGATCGAGGGTTTTCAGAGCCCAACCCTTCAGACAGGAGGTTTTCCGATGACCCAGGTGAGCCCTCTCCGCCGACGCATGATCGAGGACATGACGGTCCGCAATTTGTCGCCGCCCGAATGTCACGCAGCAACGCGACCGGGTCCAAGCTGATGCAGATTTCCTGCAGTCGGGCCCGAACCGCATCGGAGGTACGTGGGTCGGCGGTCAGCCGCTGATGCGGCGTCGTCGGCGCACTATAAGATTTCTGGCCGCGTGCGCCATCGCGTTGCTTTCCGATCAGCTTGAACGGCGGCCGGAAGAAGTTTAAGAACAGGCGCACTGAACGATAGAGTTCTGCGAGCAACGCAGCCGCCTCGAGCCCCTAAAACCGCCGATAACCAATCATCCGTCGGACCGCGGCTCCGTTCTTCTGTTCGACAAATGCCTGGTCATTGTTGCGGTAAGGTCGGCAACGCGTGAAGACAATGTTCGCCTGCTCGCAATACGCTTTCAGCGTCTCGTTTATGAAAACAGAATCATTGTTGGTATCGATGCCCTGGAGCGAAATCGGCAGCTGACGGCGAAGCTCTGTCAACACGGTGCTCAGGAGCGTTGCTCGCGCACCAGCAACGGCGCACACTCCGTCCAACCGGTCGCAATATCCGTGAGCACCAGCGTCTGGATAAAACTGCCGCGCGCCGAGGGTCCGCTGTGGGCGACTAGATCGGCTTCAACAAAGTCCGGCGCCGGATCCTTCCAGTCGGCGGACGTCCGTACCGGGTTGCTCCGTCGCAATGCGCTCGCCACCGGCCGACGGCGCTGGCGCCCGCCCTCCTGTCGGATCTTGACCAGCGCCCGGTCGACCGTCGACGCGCTCATCGCCAGCAGCTTCGCGCGGATTTCAGGCGCCAGGCCCATGTGGCCGTTCCGTTCCATCGACTCGATCCGGAGCGGCAGCAGCGCTTTCAGTCTCTTGCCACAAACCGGTCCGAGGCCTCCCAAAGAACTACCAGCGCATTTCGTTCAGCTTCCTCTTAAATCCGGCGACGGCTGTGCCGAACCGAGGATGCCTTCGGAGCAGGCGCATCACGTGCTTTCGATGAAAGTCCGTCACAACCACAAAGCCGTCGAGCATTCGCACCTTCTCCGCGCGGCTCGCCTCTCTGTAGCGCTGCCCCACAGCGACCGTCAGTTCTCTTCGAGTCGCCATGCTCAGTTGCCTCGTTATCGCCCCCGCTGTCCCATTCCACTGGGGAGTGAGGCAACGGCCTAGCATTCAGGAACATTTCAGGCGGCGCAATGCGCTCGTGCCTTCCCGAGGCGGTGAGCGTTGGAGTCATATGGGATTTGAGGCCGATCGGCCGCGCGCCTCACCGGCAGCTTCGATGTCGGCGAAGGCCTTGGCCATGCCGTGGAGGCCGAGGACGTTGAGGCGATCGAGGGTCGGATGGGTGAGCAAGGGATGATCCCCTAGCTTTAGTAGCGCGGTCCGCGGATGTTGGCATGCAGGATCAGCGCATCGTCCACGGAGCGCTGGTGAGCAGGACGCCGATCGCGAGCGGCTCGGTCGGGACGGGATAGACGATCATGTGAGCCATCTGGGCCGGTTCTAACGCGACCGGCTCGGCCTGCATCAAACGGTGACATCCGCACTGGACATGAAGCAGGATTCCTGCATCCGCTAGGTCGCCCGAGTTTGCATGATCCGGGGCCGGATGCGACGAGCAGCAGACCATCACTCTGGATGGAACTCAGTGCCGTCGCAGTTTCGGAGCTGATGACCGAGAAGGCGAACGCGAAAACCATGAGGCTTGCCAAGGCAGCACGCAGCAGGCGCGCTGGGTCGCTAGTCCAAAGGTGCCGCAGGCTCGTCATCGCACCCCTGATCTTTGTTCTGCCGCAAGCAGGCACAAGGTAGGCCTTCCTCTTGCCGGGATAAGGCGCTTCATCGTCTGGGACGGCCTCAAGCGAACCTGCGCGAGATACCGAATCTGCTGTCCTTCCCCGGTTTGGCACGTCGGCCGATGAATGCAGAGCCGTATTGGTGCCCGGTTCCTCTGGATCGGCTTCGGATCCTAGCATCGGCGTCGCCCGCGCCGCGGCGCGCGGCCCGCTTCACCCGCAAAATAGCGCAGCGTCAGTTAGGTAACGAGGCTCAAGATGGCAGTACAGGCCGTAGCCCATCGCCGCCCGACTCGCGCCTGTGGCCCAGAGGCTGGCCGCGGTTGACGTGCCGGAGGGGCGACCGGCATATTTGGGTATCGCACCGTCGCCGATGAAGCTCACACCCGTGATCAAGCCTTCCAGGATGCGAGCCTGTCGTGTCGAGCCCGCACGAGCATGCAGATGGCGACGAGCACGGAACCGCAGGAGGCGACGGCGACGAGGGGGAAGGTCCGGATGCCGCCCGCGCGCTACTCCCGCTCGGTCCCAGCCGATCGGCACCGCGAGTGCTTAGGCAGCCGCGAGGTCGATCACGTGAAACGCCACCTCCCAAAAACCAAGGATTGTAAACGTAAATAAAAGGTCTCTTTAAACAGAACTGCAAGCTACTCTCGTGCGATACGGCTTACTCTCACTGTCACGTCCAAGCCATGTCCGTAAGGGCCAACTTCCACGGCGCCCGAAGGGCCGCCGTTTATTTGCGCTGGTCAGAAGACATGGCCGGCACGAGCGCGGACTCCTTCAGGCGACGATCTCCTCGATGACCAGCATGCCCAGGAAGCCGACGAAGAACATCGCGGTGGTCCAGGGTTTCTCGGGTACGGCATGCGCCTCTACGAGCAGCTCTTCCGTGACGAGATAGAGCAGCGCGACGAGCGCGAAGGCAAAGAAGCCGGCGAGGTAGGGACCGGGCAGCGCGCCGACCGGCGTGCCCAGGAGGGCGCCCACCGGCAGCAAGACCGCGAGACCGGCCACAATACCGATTACGCGCGCCGCCGAGCCGCTTGTCTGCTTGAGCTCGGACGCAAGCGCGAGCCCGAGGAACAGTACCTCGAGCGTGAGTGCGCCCGTGAGCAGCAGACCTTGCTTTGCTCCGGCGGCGAAGCCGATACCGAGGACGAGCCCATCGACCAGGATGTCGATCCCGACGGTCACGATGAGCCCGGTCGAGCCTTTCGCTGTCTCTCCCAGACGCTTGACCAGGAGCATCAGGGCAACACCGAGGGCTCCACCCACAATCACCGCGATGGGAGATTGCTGGTGCTTGAGGTCGGGCAGGATCTCGCCCGCTACCGCAGCAAACAGAACGCCCGCCGCGAGGTGCTGGATGGCGCTGGCAAGCGACGGGCCGGGTTGGCGCACGGCGGTGACGGCCGCCCCCAACACCGACGCGACGGCAGGGATGAGCGTGTAGGCCCAAGCCGACATCAGGGCTCCATAGCCGGGATTGTCATCGGTGACATGATCGGCTCCGGCCGCTGACCGGCTCAGGTCCGTCAGACATGCAGCGCCTTCTCCTCGGCCCGGTACACATCATCATAGCCGCATCATAGCCGCGTGTGCTCATGTTCATGGTTCTACTCATGCCGATACTACAATCGGCACTCTTGGAGCTTGCAGCGCACCGCAGCACCCTCTGCTCCGAGGCTGCAAACGGCAGTTTTCTTCAAACGTTCCAACAGCGGACATCGGTGGTCTGGATTGATCCAATCCTGCTAAGCGATCGTCTCGCCAGCTGCGATCGCCGTCTCCGCAACCCCGACCAGCTCCGACGGAGTAATCGCTACCGTCTGTGCCACTGGAGAGAAGGAATGTCAGCTTGACAACAACACGCAGTTTAACGGCAGGTTGACAGGTCGCAGACGAATTTCTATGGTTCCATCGCGAAAAACGTTCTCAAGGTGAAGCGACGAAACCGATCAAGCATCCACCGCGATCACGCTCATGATCAAGACGGACTCGGGCAAGTCGGGGCTGGCGAAGTACAAGGACTAACGGCCGCCATCCGGCGGCGATTTCGACGGCTCAGAGCCGCGCGTTCCTTGCCGAGACCGGGCGCGCGGCGACACGGCGCGCCCGGTGGATACTTTCGCTGCAACTCTCCAAGTAGGGCAAGCGCAACGTGTCGCTGAAACGGGCGGCGAGCGGCTTCATTCGGCAGTTTGAAAGGTAATCTCTCCAGTGCCCGACAAGACCGTCATCGGACTTCGCGGCTAATCACGCTGCAGCAGCAGTTGGACAAGATCGCCCGGCTACTGGGGGCCTTGGAGGGACCCAATGTAAATGCAGTCCATGAGATGAGCAGTCTCGTCGCTGCCACAAGAGCCTACGATCAGGTCGCCAACACGATCTTGCGCGAAGACGACAAGAACGAACTCAGAAAACTGGCCGGTGAGGATCTGTAGGCCCATAAGCTCTCTGCCGCTTCCGACAAAATGCGGGTCGACGGAAGGTGACCCTCATGTTAGGTAGCCGCGTCATCTTCACCAAGAGCGTGATCATTGTCCGGTTGTCAGGTCATAACGGGAACCCAGCGCGTCTCTGCGTTTCGCGGATCATGTCCGTTCTCCTGACCGTGGCGTACCTCCTGTCCGTAATTCTGCACGGACTCGTTGATGTGGACGTCGTCAATCGCTACGGATCATCCTCGGCGATCGTATTGATGGACGGGAAAGACTCTCAATCGCCCGAATGGGGCTTGGTGGCCGATCACCACTGTCACGGTTGCTTCTCGGTGTCGGTCCCCGCACCAGCGCAGCAGGCTGAACTCGCCTTGGATTTGAAGATCGCGGAGTTGCCAAAATCGGCGGCTCCCTTGTACGGCAATGTTAGCGGTCTTGATCCGCCCCCGCCGAAATCTCTGACCTGAAGACGAACCACGCGGGACGCATCGCGCGCCCTGTCTCGGCTTTCCGTCGAATTCCCTCGCGCGCTCGTCACGCAGCGCGATGATGGCATCCGTGTCTTTAGACTGTCGACGGCGTCGATCGCAAAGCTTTCGCGATCTCAGCCGAGTTGCTGGGGGAGCGAGCGCGCAGTCGATCTTGATCGACAACGGACTTTTCAGGAGCCGCTCTGGAGGCCAGTCCGTTTTGCCGGGGCCGTCGCGGCACATCGATTGAAATTGAAGGATCGCGCTATGGAAACCAAGCAAGCTGAAGGCCCGCAGTCCTCGACGACGGACAACCTCTTGCAGCGATTATCTTGGGAAGTGAAGCAAATACACGGTTGTCTAAGCGAAGTGCAGAAGTTCTGGGCGACCCGCGTGGGCGTCACGGTGTCTCAATGGAACATTCTCATGGCCATATCGCATCTTGCGGGCGACGAGGGTGTGCGGGTCCACGTGGTGTCGGAGAAGCTCGCCGTAGACGCCTCATTCGTCACCGCCCAGTCGCAGTTGCTTGAGTCCAAGGGACTGATCTACCGCAAGCCGAGCGCAATCGACCGCCGAGTCGTCCTCCTCGCGCTCTCGAGCAAGGCTCAATGGCAGATAGAAGAGCTGTCTGGCTCCATGAACGCTGTGAATGCGTATGTTGCCAATAACGCAAGCGGCAAGGCGCACCGGCTTCTCACAGAACTCGGGGAGCTGAAGAGCGTCCTCAAGCGCGCGGAGCTCCTGACGGCTTCGGACGCGCTCCGCCATTGGCCTCGCGGCCGCGACACCGCATGAAATTTCTATCGAAATTGGTCGTGGCGTTGCTTAAGCCTCTCTACTACCGCTTCGCCGCTGCCATGCTGCGCGACACGACATGGCAAGAGCCGTTGTTCGAACTGGTTTCGCCGAAGAGCGGAGAACGCCTGTTGGCCTTCGGGCCTGGAAGCGCATCGTCCGCGACGTCCCTCGCGGAACGGTTCACCGAGCTCGACATTGTCGTTGCCGAGCCGAGCGCGAGAGCGGTCCGGAACGCGAAACGGGCCGTCGCCAGCGGTGGGATCCGCAACATCACCTTCGTCGATGCCGTCTCCATGATCAATCTCCCGTTCCACGCAAGCTGTTTCGACTGCGCGATTTGCATCATGTCCTTTCACTTGCGGCCACCCGAAGAAAAGGTCGCGCTTGCCAAGGAGGCTCTGCGGATCTTGCGGCGCGGGGGCGTGCTTTACGTTGCGGACTATGATCGGCCGGCCAACCGCGAGGAACGGATCGTTCTCAACCTTGCAGCGCAAGTGTCCAGCAGGAGTGCCGTTCAGTCACATGTTGACGGGACTTGGACCCAATGTTTGAAAAAAGCCGGCTTTGCGGGCGCGAGATCGCAGTCGTCGCAGTCAGTTAAAATCGGGCGGGTTGCGATCATGTTGTTTCGGAAGCCATGACCAATGTCCCGAGCGCGGTCGTGCAGAAGGGGCGGTTGCCCCGGACCTGTGTCAGCGACTCCGATTCTCCGGAAGTGTGTCGAGGGGGTGGGGATGACCGCGCTTCAATGCGATTACCCACCTTGCCGCGAATGCTTCGCAACTGAATGCTTGGGATTGTTACAACATTGCGGGTCGACGTGAGCCGCTTGCCCATGCTACCTACCAACTCGCGAACGTAGAGCGTGGTCACTGGTGATCGATCGGATCAGATTTGGAATGAGGCGTATCCCTGCATTGCGCGGGGTTGTGTCCGTATTTCTGATCCTGACCTATCTGCTGTCGGGTGTCCTGCATCGCTGTCTCGACCTTGACGTGAGCAATCCGACCGGTTCCCCGGTGTTTTGGATGGTCGACACCAAAGTCGATAGCGGCCCTGAGAGCGGTGCCATCGTCGACCATCACTGCCATGGCTGTTTCGCGGTTTCTGTCGCAGCGCCCCCGCAGCAGGTCATGTCCGTGATGGAACCCAAGCTGGCGGACCTCATCCGGTCGACGGACCCGTTAACGGATACTGTCCGCCGTCTCGATCCACCACCGCCGAAGTCCCTAACCTGAAAAATGATCGCCGGGCGCATCGCGCTCTGATTCCGTCTTTCGTCAGGTTTTCATCATGTTTTCAAAGTGCATCACGCGTTTCGCGTGCGCGACGGCGTTGCTGGTCTGTCCTGGGCTGACGGCGGCGTCGCATTCGCAGACCCTCAATCTCGGGGCGGCGCTGCAGCGCGCGCTCGCGAGCAGCCCCCGCCTGACCGCCGCCGAGCGCGACATCGGGATCGCGACCGGCCAGCGCATTCAGGCGGGGGCGCTCCTCAATCCGGAACTGTCCTACGAGCAGGACAACTCCTTCGGTTCGGGCATCTATCGCGGGACGAAGTCGGCCGAGACGACGCTGCAGATCAGCCAGCTTTTCGAGCTGTTCGGCAAGCGCGAGGCCCGCATCGCGGCCGGCCAAGCCGGCGTCAACGGGGCGACGATCGAGCGGCAGGCAGTGCGTCTGCAGATTCTCTCGGAAACGGCCATAGCGTTTCTGAACGTGCTCGGGTTGCAGCGACGGATCCAGATTCTCGACGAGCAGGTCGCCGCTCTTGAGCGGCTGACGCCGTTGCTTCAGCGCCGGGTCGATGCCGGCGCGTCGTCCCCTGCCGAGACCGGCCGCGCCGAGGTTGCGGCCGCCCTGGTGAAGGCCGATCGCGAGCGCACCAAGGCAAACCTCGCCAGCGCGCGCCGCGAACTGGCGGTGCTCATGGGCGACACTTCCCCGAAGTTCGGCGCCGTCTCCGGACGGCTCGATGCGACCACGCGCGCGCCATCTTTCCGGACGGTGATCGCCGCCATCGACGCCAACCCGCAACTGGTTCGGTGGAATGCGATCTATGCGCAACGCAATGCCGAGCTGCTGCTGGCACGGCTCAGGCCCTATCCGGACGTCCGCCTCTCGGCCGGATGGCGTCACTTCAACGAGACCAACGATGACGCTGTTCGGTTCAGCGTGTCGGTCCCGATCCCAATCTTCGATCAGAACCAGGGCAATATTCTGTCGGCGCAGCAGAACCTTGCCAAGACGCGGGCGGAACGAGAAGCGAACCGCAACACTCTGATCGTCGTCGCCGGACGGGCCTACGACAACGTTCAGGGCTCGCTGCGGGAACTTGCGATCCTTCGCGACTCCGGCATCCCGAAGGCCCAGGCCGCCGCCAACGAGATCGAGCAGGGTTACGGTGCCGGGCGCTTCTCGCTGCTCGAAGTGTTGGACGCACAGGCCAACGTCACCCAGGCTCGTCTGCGCGAGCAGGAGGCGCTGCAGAACTACCATGTCGCCGTTGCCACGATCGAAGGACTCGTCGGTAATCCCTTCGCTCTGGCGCGGGAGAGCGCACGATGAAGACTTCGAGCGCATTTGTCCTCGCAATGGTCGCGGCCGCTGCCGGCGCCTTCGGTTATCGCTGGCTGACGCCGAAGGACGGCTCCGCCGCGACGCAGCAGGTCGCGAAGCAGGACGCCAAGGAAGAGAAGGCCGGCAACGAGCACGCCGAGAAGGACGAGCACGGTGCCGACCGCATAGTGATCAGCGATGTCAAGCTGGCCGCCGCCGGCGCCACTTTCGCCGAAGCGGGCCCGGCGACCCTGACCGAAACCCTATCGTTCAATGGCGTATTGCGTGCCAACCAAGAGACCGTCGTGCAGGTCACGCCTCGCTTTCCGGGCATCGCCCGCGCCATCAAGAAACGGATCGGCGATGTGATCGGCAAAGACGACCTGCTGGCATCCATCGAAAGCAACCAGAGCCTGACCGTCTACGATCTCAAGGCGCCGATCGCTGGAACGGTGATTGACCGTCAGATCTCGCTCGGCGAATACGTCTCCGAGCAGAAGCCGTCGTTCGTCGTGGCCGACCTGTCGACGATCTGGGTCGATCTGTCGATCTACCGTCAGGATCTCAGGCGCGTCCGGATCGGGGACGAGGTCCTGATCGATCCGGATGATGGGGCGGGCGACATCAAGGGCAAGATCTCTTACTTGGCGCCAGTCGGCGCGAGTGAGACGCAGACGGCGATCGCGCGGGTGATCCTGCCGAATCCAGACGGAAGGTTGCGGCCCGGACTGTTCGTGACGGCTCGTTTGGTGTTGGCCGAGCGGAAAGTCGGGGTCGCCGTGCGCACTGGCGCGATCCAGACCTTCGAAAACAAGACCGTCGTGTTCGTGCGCGAGGGCGACGACAAGCTCGAGGCGCGTCCTGTTGAGCTCGGGGATTCCGATCAAAAATTCGTGGAGGTCCGCGCCGGGATCTCACCGGGCGAGAAGTATGTTGCCGAAAACTCGTTCGTTGTGAAGGCGGAGATGGGCAAGGGAGAGGCCGAGCATGATTGAGCGCCTCATTGAGTTCTCGATCCGCCAGCGCTGGCTGGTTCTCCTGTTCGTGCTCGGACTTCTGGCTTTCGGCGGCTGGAACTTCGTGCGGCTGCCGATCGATGCGGTACCCGACATCACCAACGTTCAGGTGCAGATCAACACGCAGGCGCCGGGTTATTCGCCGCTCGAGACCGAACAGCGCATCACGTTCCCGGTCGAGACAGCGATGGGCGGCCTCCCGAAGCTGGAATACACCCGGTCGTTGTCACGCTACGGTCTGAGCCAGGTGACGGTCGTCTTCCGGGACGGGACCGACATCTACTTCGCCCGTCAGCTCGTCAACGAGCGCATCCAGCAGGTTAAGGATCAGCTTCCCGCCGGCGTCGAAGTCGCCATGGGCCCCGTTGCGACGGGGCTCGGCGAGATATTTCTCTATACCGTCGAGGCCAAGCAGGGCGCCAAGGCACAGGGCGGCAAGGAGTTCACGCCGAGCGATCTGCGAACGATCCAGGACTGGATCATCAAACCGCAACTCCGCAACGTGCCCGGCGTTATCGAGGTCAACACGATCGGCGGGTTCGAGCGGCAGTTCCACGTGCTGCCGGATCCCGGCAAGCTCATGGCCTACAAGCTGGGATTCCGCGACGTGATGACGGCGCTCGCCGCCAACAACGCGAACGTCGGCGCCGGCTACATCGAGAAGAACGGCGAACAGTACCTGGTCAGGACTCCGGGGCAGGTAGCCAACATCGCTGAGATCGAGGACATCGTCATCGGCTCGCGCGGCGGCGTACCGGTCCGGGTCAAGGATGTGGCCCAGGTCGCCGAAGGCAAGGATCTCCGTACCGGCGCAGCGACTCTCAACGGGAAGGAGACGGTCCTCGGGACAGCCATGCTGCTGATTGGCGAGAACAGCCGCGCAGTGGCCCAGCGGGTTTCCGCCAAGTTGAACGAAATCGCCAAGTCGCTTCCGGAAGGCGTCGTCGCCCGCGCCGTCTACGACCGAACTCACCTCGTCGAGGCGACTGTCAAAACGGTCGAGAAGAACCTCGTCGAGGGCGCGATTCTCGTCATCATCGTGCTGTTCCTAATTCTCGGCAACTTCCGCGCTGCTTTGGTGACGGCCTGCGTCATCCCGCTTTCGATGGCGATGACCGTCACCGGCATGGTCGAGACGAAGGTCAGCGCCAACTTGATGAGCCTCGGCGCAATCGACTTCGGCATCATCGTCGACGGCGCGGTCATCATTGTCGAGAATTGCCTTCGTCTCCTCGCGGAAGCGCAGCATGAGAAAGGCCGGCTGCTGAACCTGAACGAGCGACTGGAGACGATCCGCAACGGATCGGCAGAGGTCATCAAGCCGAGCCTTTTCGGCACGCTGATCATCGCTGTCGTGTACCTGCCGGTGCTGACCTTGACAGGGGTCGAAGGCAAGATGTTCACGCCGATGGCGCTGACCGTCCTGATGGCGCTTGCTGCCGCAGCTCTGTTCTCGGTCACCTTCGTGCCGGCAGCGGTGGCTATCATTGTCACCGGCAAGATCTCGGAGAAGGAGAACTTCTTTATGCGCGCCGCCAAGCGCGTCTATCTTCCTCTACTGGACCGCGCCATCGCCTTTCGACGCGTTGTTGCGGTCGGGGCGGTCCTGATGGTCGGGGCGAGCGTGTTCGCGGCGACCCGCATGGGCGGCGAGTTCATTCCGAGCCTCGACGAGGGCGACGTCGCCCTCGCAGCGATCCGCATTCCGGGGACGAGCCTGACGCAATCGCTCGACCTGCAGATGGCGCTGGAGAAGAGGATTCAAGAACTGCCCGAAGTGAAGGAGTTCTTCACGCGAACGGGCACGGCCGAGGTCGCGACCGATCCCATGGCGCCGTCGATGTCGGACGGTTACGTCATGCTCAAGCCGCGCAGCGAGTGGCCGGATCCGGAGAAACCGAAGGCGGAGCTGATCGAGGAGATCGAGAAGGCGGCCAACGACATCCCCGGCAGCAACTATGAGGTCTCCCAGCCGATCCAGTTGCGCGTGAACGAACTGATTTCAGGCGTTCGCAGCGACGTTGGCATCAAAATCTTCGGCGACGATCTCGACGTGCTGCAAGGAGCCGCCAGCCAGGTGCAGGCCGTGATTCAGGGTATCCGGGGGGCTACCGACGTGAAGACCGAACAGGTCGCCGGCCTGCCGATCCTCACCGTCAAGCTCGACCGGCGGGCTCTCTCCCGCTACGGCCTCAGTGTCGGCGATGTGCAGAACATTGTGGAGATCGCCGTAGGCGGAAAGAGCGTCGGCAAGCTTTTCGAGGGCGATCGGCGATTCGACATTGTCGTGAGGCTTCCGGAGCGTCTGCGCGGCAATATCGAAGCGATCCGTGCGATCCCGATTCCGTTGCCCGCCGAAGAGCCAGGATCAGCTCCGATCGCCAAGACGGCCTTGTCGGGAGCGCTCGGAGTACAGCCTCGCTACGTGCCGCTGTCGTCGGTAGCGACGGTCGATTCCGCGCCAGGCCCGAACCAGATCAGCCGCGAGAACGGCAAGCGGCGCATCGTGGTGACAGCCAACGTACGCGAGCGAGACCTTGGGTCGTTCGTGTCCGAAGCGCAGGATGCGGTCGCGCAGAAAGTCAAGCTCCCGGCGGGCTACTGGATCGGCTGGGGTGGGCAATTCGAGCAACTGGTCTCGGCGACCAAGCGGCTCACCATCGTCGTTCCGGTGGCGCTGCTGCTGGTGCTGCTGCTGTTGTTCATGAGCTTCGGATCGCTTGCCGACGCGCTGCTGGTGTTCAGTGGCGTGCCGCTGGCGTTGACGGGCGGCGTGCTGGCGCTGCTGCTACGGGGCATCCCGCTGTCGATCAGCGCGGGCGTCGGCTTCATCGCGCTATCCGGCGTGGCGGTGCTCAACGGTCTGGTCATCATCGCGTTCATCGAACGGCTCCGCCATGAAGGAAAGTCCGTGCTCGAGGCCGTCCATGAGGGCGCCGTGACGCGGTTGCGCCCAGTGCTGATGACCGCGCTGGTGGCCTCGCTCGGCTTCGTTCCCATGGCGATCGCGACGGGCGCCGGCGCGGAGGTGCAGCGACCGCTGGCCACCGTCGTCATCGGCGGCATCATCTCCTCGACGATCCTGACGCTGCTGGTGCTACCGGCGCTTTACGTGCTGTTCCGGAAGGACTCTGCGCCGGCCCCTAAGCCGGACAATGTCGACGGCGCTGCGGTGGGAAGCCACGCATGACCGAAGCTGCCCAGAAGATGAGACTTCGGGTCGGCGGAATGGACTGCGCGGCCTGCGCCATTAAGATCGAGAACGCCGTTTCGCGGATGCCCGGGGTGAGGAGCGTCGAAGTCTCGGTGACCGGCGGCAGCGTGTCGATCGATCATGAGGGGGTTGTTCCGCGCGAGGCGATCAGCCGGCAAATCGCAGCCTTGGGCTACGTCGTCGAGGACGACCGGCCCCAGGGTAATGAGCGGCCGACGTATCAGCATGATGATGGTGATGATCACAATGGTCACGGTCACCATCATGTCGCCGGCGGCCAGGAACCATGGTGGCGGTCGAGCAAGGGCGATGCGACGATTGCATGTGGAACCGCATTGGCAGTCGCCTTCGCCTTGGGAAAGGCGGTTCCGAGCATCGAGAACTGGGCGTTCCTGCTCGCGATGCTGATCGGGCTGGTGCCCATCGCGAAGCGGGCATTTTCAGCGGCTTTTGCCGAAACGCCGTTCTCGATCGAGATGCTGATGACTATCGCGGCCGTTGGCGCGGTCTTCATCGGCGCGACGGAAGAGGCAGCGACTGTCGTCTTCTTGTTCCTGATCGGCGAACTTCTCGAAGGGTTCGCTGCGGGGCGGGCTCGGGCGAGTATCCGGGATTTGACCAAGCTCGTCCCGAAGATCGCCCGGCTAGAGCAATCCGATGGCCAAGTCAGCGAGGTGGAAGCCGAGACGCTGTCCGTCGACGCTCTGATCCAGGTCCGTCCTGGCGATCGCATCCCCGCCGACGGCGTCATCGTCTCCGGAGACAGCGCGATCGACGAGGCGCCCGTCACCGGCGAGAGCACGCCTGTCCGCAAGAAGGCCGGGGCGGCTGTGTTCGCCGGAACCGTGAACGGAGAAGCTCTGCTCCGGATCAAGGTCAGCGCCTCCGCCCAAGACAACACCATCGCCCGCGTCGTCAAGCTGGTTGAGGAAGCGCAGGAGTCCAAGGCGCCCACGGAACGCTTCATCGATCGCTTCTCGCGCTACTACACGCCGAGCGTGGTGGTAGTCGCCACCATCGTGGCTATCCTGCCGCCACTCGTCTGGACAGGCGCAAGCTGGCGCGAGTGGATCTACAAGGGATTGGCCATCCTTCTGATCGGCTGCCCGTGCGCGCTGGTGATCTCGACGCCGGCGGCGATCGCCGCGAGCCTCGCGTCCGGAGCGCGCCGCGGCCTGCTCCTGAAGGGAGGAGCCGTTCTCGAGCGCTTGCGCGACGTTACCGTCGCTTGCTTCGACAAGACGGGGACGCTCACCGCGGGGAAGCCAAAGGTCACGGACGTCGTCGGATTCGGTCACGGGGAGGTCGAGATCTTGTCCGTTGCCGCATCGCTCGAGCGCGGCTCCAGCCATCCTCTCGCGCTTGCAATCCTGCAGGCGGCCTCCGACAAGAGCGCTCGGCCGCAGCATGTCGAGGACTTCGTAAATCTGGCGGGAGAGGGCGTCAGGGCAGTTCTCGGGGGGCGTACGGTCTTTCTTGGCTCGCCCGCTGCGGCCGAACGGATTGCCCCGCTTGCCGAAGACCAGAGAAAGCTCGTCGAGGCGCTCAACGAAGGGGGGAAGACGGTATCGGTGCTCGTCGTCAATGGCGAGATCGCCGGTTGCATCGCCATGCGGGACGAGTTGAGGAGCGATGCCGTCGCGGCGCTGCGGCGCCTGGCCAACGGCGGGGTCCGGTCTGTGATGCTTACGGGCGACAATCCACGCACCGCCGCCGCGCTCGCGCGCGATCTCGGCATCGATCATCGTGCCCAGATGATGCCGGAGGACAAGCAGCGCACCGTCGAGGCCTACAAGAACCAGGGGGAGGTCGTTCTCAAGGTTGGCGACGGCATCAACGATGCGCCGGCTCTGGCCGCCGCCGACATTGGCGTCGCGATGGGCGGCGGCACCGATGTGGCGCTCGAGACCGCGGATGCCGCGGTTCTTCACGGGCGCGTCGCCGATGTGCCGGCCATGATCGAACTGTCCAGACGGACGATGGGCGTCATCCGGCAGAACATCTCGATCGCACTGGGACTGAAGGCGGTTTTTCTGGTCACCACCATCGCCGGGATCACCGGACTTTGGCCCGCCATCCTCGCCGACACCGGCGCGACCGTTTTGGTCACCATGAACGCGCTGCGGCTGCTTTCGATACCGGGCCGCGGTAGAGCGGGCGAGGGGGCGTCCACATGACGGCCAACAGGGTCCAAACCAGCGACCGTGACCTCCGCCTCGACCTGTTTCGTGGACTGGCCAACTGGGCGATCTTCGTTGACCACGTTCCGAACAATGCGGTCGCCTGGATCACGGCCCGAAACTACGGTTTCAGCGATGCTGCCGAGCTGTTCGTGTTCGTGTCCGGATATACTGCCGCCTTCGGCATTCTCGGCAGAGCCTGGCAGCTCTACGTCGCCTACCTCCTGCTTTTCGTCTTCTACGTCGTCACGATCGGATACGTGGCGCAGCGGTATGGCCACGCCCACCTGCTCGACGAGTTCAACATCCGGCTTCTCATTCGGGATCCGGTCGAGTTCCTGAAGCACGGACTCCTGCTCGAGTACAAGCCGCTGAACCTCGACGTCCTGCCGCTCTACATTGCGTTGATGATCGCGTTTCCACCGCTGCTTTGGGTTCTTATGAGGTGGCCCAACGTCGCGCTGGCGATCTCGGCAGGCGTCTACGTCGCCGCACAGACCTGGGGATGGAATCTACCGGCGTATCCCGCCGGCCACTGGTATTTCAATCCGTTCGCGTGGCAGTTTCTGTTCGTCATCGGTGCGTGGGCCGCCGTCGGGGGCGCGGGTGCGGTAAGGGCGCTCATCAACTCGAAGACAACACTCGGTGCCGCCGGCTTCCTTCTCCTGTTCGCCGCCATCGTCACGCTCGCGGCGCGGACCGGCAATCATAACCTGATCCCCGAATCCGTCCGCTCGGCGTTTATTCCGAACGACAAAACGAATCTGGCGCCGTACCGCATCGTCCATTTTCTCGCGCTCGCGATCCTCGTCTCACGGTTGATTCCGAAGGAGGCGCCGTTCCTGTCGGCTCCTTGGCTTCGGCCGCTACGGCTGTGCGGAGAGCGATCGCTCGAAGTCTTTTGCGCGGGCGTATTCCTGGCGTTCGTCGCTTACTTCGCCATCGACCTCGTCTCCGAGTCGCTCGCCTTCCAGATCGTCGTCAGCGTCGCGGGCATCGGCATCATGATCGCCGTCGCCTATTTCAAGACATGGACCCGGGACTATCGCGCCGCAACCGGCCGAAAGACCCGTCGAGCGCGACATTCAGCAGCCACGACTGGCACGAAGGGAGCGATGGGATGGGTTTCGATCAATACCACGAACCGCCGCAGGAGCTTTCGCAAGAGGTCCGCACCTTCGCGCGGATGATAGCTTCGCTGATCGAAGAAGCCGAGGCCATCAATCGGTACGAACAGCGGATGTCCGTCGAAAAGGACAAGACGGCGAAAGCCATCATGGCCAACGCGCAGAAGGAGGAGTTCAAGCATTTCGGCATGAACCTCGAATTCCTGTTGCGACGCAAGAAGGAGTGGCGCGAGGAGCTCAAGGGAATCCTCTTCACCGAGGGCGACATCGTCAAGCTCGGCGAGAAGGCCGAGAAGGCGGTCGAGTGATCGCATGACTGCCGGAGCAGCCGGAATGGAACGACGTGGAGACCCGCGCCGAAGGGTTCTTAAGAAGGGATCGATCGAGTTCGGAAGCTCCGCGATCGATTGCTCTATCCGGAACCTCAGCGATCGGGGCGCGATGTTGGAGGTCGAAAGCCCGCTCGGCATCCCCCGTGATTTCACGCCTGTGGTGCCGGCGGACGGGACACGGCGCGCCTGTCGGGTCGCGTGGGTTAAGGAGAAGCGGTTGGGCGTGGAGTTCGAAGAGTGTGGGTAATCCGGCGGTGGAGGCGCAGATGAGGAAGCATGCGGTATTCCAGGCGCTCGGAAGCATATTGGGTTTGATCGCTATAGTAGGCGCCGTCGAAGCGCGGGGCAGCATCGCGAGCGAGCGTCCCTATGCCGCTGAGCACATCGATCTGCTCCCAGCCGATATCCGTCACGGTCTGATCCGTCTGGAGCGTCAATGCGGCGGGAAAGCCGCAGCGACGCACTACTTTTCCACCACCATCGGAGCCGGCGGGTTGCACTTCAGGTCGCTGCATTTCGAAAATTTCGCCTGCGAGCAGCGAGAGGCGATCTGTCGGGCCGATCAATGCCTTCATGAAGTCTACCTGGAACGGGCCGGCCATTCGCGCCGGGTCTTCAGCGCCTATGTCGACGACATAAAGCTGATCAACGAGGCCGGGATCGTCGGACTGCAGTTCGCGGGAGACCGGCCGGCTATTCTACGTTGGAACGGACGCACATTCGTGCCCGTTCATTCATTCGGAAAGGGTGTCGAGCGGTGACGACGTCGATCATCTCCCATCTTCACTTCGGTGGCGCTGATATCTCCCTCTGGAAGAGGTTCCGGCTATTCTTCACCGTGGGAGTCGTTGTGCTGCTTCTGAGCGCAGCGAAGGTCGCGGTCCACTACTTCGGACTCGAGTTCCTCGATCTCAACCGTCTGCTGACCAGCGGCATCGGCGGCTCCGTCTTCATCGTCGGCTTTCTGCTGTCGAGCATCCTTCAGGACTACAAGGAGGCGGAGAAAATTCCGGCCGACCTCAGGAATTCCATCGAGGCCATCGACGGCGATCTCGCGTGCTTCGCGCAGACCAACGATGCCTTCGACCTACAAAAGGCTCGGCAGTTGCTGCTGGCCGTCATCGACAGGCTTCGCGAGGGTCTCGGGCACAAAAACGGCCACAAGGACGTTCCTCCCGCCCTCGATGAGCTGGCCAAGCTGACGCCGATCTTGGGTCGGCTCGAGAGCATGGGTATGGCCGCGAATTTCGTCGTTCGCCTCCGGACAAATCAGGACGTGATCCGGAGAGCCTTGCTCCGGATCTACACCATTCAGCGCGTCGAGTTCGTGCCGTCCGTCCACGTTCTGGTGCAGACCCTCGTCGGGTCGATCGTGCTCCTTCTGCTGCTGTTGAAGACCGAGGGCGATCCCGCTTCCGCGCTGCTATTCGGCTTCATCACTTACATGTTCGTCTACGTCCTCTACCTCGTTCGGCTCCTCGAACAACCCTTCGCCAAGGGACACGGCTCGGTGGACGACGTCAGCTTCTTCCTGCTCGACGAGCTCGAGCGAAACCTCCGCCGAGCGCTAGAAGATCCGGACGACCGCGCGCAGAAGGCGGCTACGACCGGAGATTGAGACATGCACGGAGGAGGAACCGTCGGAACGGCTGGCGCCAGGCACGCGACGAGGCTCGCCTGGGCGCTCGCACTGACCGCGACATACATGATTGCGGAGGTCATCGGAGGACTGGTGACGGGCAGCTTGGCGCTGCTCGCGGACGCCGCCCACATGCTCACCGACGTCGGTGGTCTCGCGCTGGCGCTGCTCGCGATCCGCTTTGCCGCACGCGAGGCGACGCCGCAACGCACCTTCGGCTACCTCCGGATGGAGGTCTTGTCGGCATTGGCCAACGCCAGCGTGTTGCTGCTGCTGACCGTCTACATCCTGTACGAAGCCTATCAGCGCTTCCTATCGCCACCCGAGGTACTGAGCGGGCCGATGCTTATCGTCGCCGCTATCGGCCTCGTCGTCAATCTGGTCAGCATGTGGCTGCTCTCGAGCGGCTCCTCCGAAAGCCTGAACGTCAAGGGCGCGTACTTCGAAGTGCTGAGCGACATGCTCGGATCGATCGGCGTGATCGTTGCCGCTCTGCTCATGATGTGGAAGGGGTGGGCGCTTGCCGATCCCATCATCGGTGCCGGTATCGGATTGTTCATCGTGCCCCGGACGTGGTCGCTCCTCAGCCAGGTGACCCACATCCTGATGGAAGGAACTCCACCCAACGTCGATATCGGCGCCATCGAAAAGCAGCTACTCGCCATTCCGGGAACCGTCGCCGTCCACGATCTGCACGTCTGGACCGTGACGTCCGGCTTCGACGCCATGAGCTGCCACCTCGTCGTCGCCGACATGTCGGCCGGGCGTGCGGCGCTGCGGGCGGCCCGCAACCTGATGAAGAGCGACTTCGGCATCGAGCACACGACAATCCAACTTGAGGACGAGGCCATGAGAGCCGAGGAGACCGTGCTCCATGTCTGAGGCAGGTGATCGCAGCGCCGGCGCCGCCGACCATGACTACCGGCGTCATGGCCGCCATGATCATGGCGGCGAGCAGCATGGCCATGATCACGATCATGGCGGGCTTGGGCATGTCCATGCTCCGGCGAGCTTCGGCAAAGCTTTCGCCATCGGCATCGGGCCGAACACCGCCTTGGTCGCGGCCGAAGCCGTCTATGGCTACCTCGGGAACTCGACGGCGCTGCTGGCGGACGCCGGGCACAATCTGAGCGACGTACTCGGCCTGGTCGTGGCTTGGGCCGCGTCGGTCGCAGCGAAGCGGGCGCCCAGCGGTCGCTTCACCTACGGTCTGAAGGGGGCGTCGATCCTGGCGGCGCTCGCGAACGCCGTGTTTCTTCTCGTCGCAACCGGCGCCATCGGCTGGGAATCCATACTCCGGCTGTACGAACCGGAGCCCGTCGCCGGCCTGACCGTCATGGTGGTCGCCGCCATCGGCATCGTCGTCAACGGCGCCACCGCCATGCTGTTCGCGAGCGGACGCAAGGGCGACATCAACATCCAGGGCGCATTTTTGCACATGGCTGGAGACGCCGCCGTTTCGGCCGGCGTCGTCGCGTCTGCCGCGCTCATCCTCTGGACCGGCTGGCTGTGGCTGGATCCCGGCATGAGCCTCACTATCTGCGCCGTGATTCTTTGGAGCACCTGGAGCCTTCTGCGTGGCTCGGTCGCGATGTCCTTGAGCGCGGCGCCAGCAGGGACCGACATGGATGCCGTCCGCTCGTTTCTGCTGCAGCGCCCGGGGGTCTCCAAGATCCATGACCTGCACATCTGGCCAATCTCCACGACGGAAACAGCGCTCACGTGTCATCTCGTCATGCCCGCCGGGCATCCTGGCGACGAGTTCCTGATGGAGTCGGCCCGACTGCTCCGGACGGAGCACAAGATCGGACACGCGACCCTGCAGATCGAAGTCGACGAGAACAACGCGTGCGCGCTGGCGCCCGACGACGTGGTTTGACGTGGATGAGGCCGAGAACAAGCTCGAGCGCCTCCATCGTCTCAAGTCGGCACTCGACATCGAGATCGGCGGAGGAAAAGAAAGAGGGAGGGTGGCATGCCCGAACTGTCCGCACGACGGCGACTGGCGAACCGAGGTCGGCGGTTGGGTTTTTTCCTGCGAGGAATGCGGTGTGCGCCTAGACGGCAGGTTTCCCGCCAGACGCATCGCGAATTGAGGGCGGTCGTGACGAAAACAGCTCGGAACGGCAATCGGTCCACGGAGAGAATCGACACCGGAATTCTTGCGAAGGGACTGAGGTTGCTTTTTGCGGCGTCCAGTCTCCTGATGCTGTGCTTGCTGGCTTCGCCGTCGGCCGCTCAGACCTCACGTGAGTTCGCGCGGGAAGCGTTCGCGGCCAAGGACCGGAAACAGTTTCCACTGGCCATCCAGTTGTTCAACGAAGCCATCAAACAAGGGCAATTCACTCCGGAACAACGTGGCTTTATCCTGTACGGGCGAGGGGTCTCATACGACGCGCTCGGTCTGCGCGATCTCGCTCTGGGTGACTTCGACGCGGCGATAGCGCTGTTGCCCGACTTCCCGAACTCCTACGT
This sequence comes from Bradyrhizobium sp. Leaf396, assembly GCF_001424605.1. Taxonomy (NCBI): domain Bacteria; kingdom Pseudomonadati; phylum Pseudomonadota; class Alphaproteobacteria; order Hyphomicrobiales; family Nitrobacteraceae; genus Bradyrhizobium; species Bradyrhizobium sp. Leaf396. Next base: position 193,737 of record NZ_LMQJ01000010.1, on the reverse strand, counting down.
GTATCGCGCGCTAGCGTGGAGCGATCGACGGGAGTTCGACAAGGCACGTGACGATCTCATGCAAGCCCTTCGGTTGAATCCGACCAGCGCGCTCATTCACAACAATCTTGGATCGGTCTACGAACGCAAGGGCGAGGTGGACCGGGCCATCGAAAGCTACGAAGAGGCGATCCGGCTCGATCCCAAGTCGGCACAAGCCTTCTACAACCGGGCCCACGCCTTCATCGCGAGGCAGGACTATCGGGCCGCAATATCGGACTACGACCGGGCGATCGAACTGCAGCGCGACTTCGCGGACGCCTACAGCAACAGGGGCGGCATGTATCTCCTGCTGGGCGACACTGACAAGGCGATCGGGGATTTCGACGAGGCCATCCGGCTCAAGGGCACCGATCCGATTTTCTGGTCGAACAGGGCGAGCGCCTATATGACGATGGGGCGCTACAAGGATGCGTTGGCCGATTTCGACCGCGCCCAATCGATCGATCCCGGCAACCCCGCGACCTATCTCGGGCGAGGAAGAGCGCGGCTCTATTCGGACGAGATCGCGGGAGCGATCGAAGATCTGCGTATCGCTGCGAGGTTGAGGCCGACGAACGCCTTTCCCGCCATCTGGATGCACATCGCCCGCATTCACCAGGGCAACCCGGATCGAGAGGAACTTGAACGCAACGCGGCGAGGGTGGATCGCTCCCAGTGGCCGGGTCAGGTCCTAGACTTCTACTTGGGCAGACTCGACATGGACCGGGTGCGCGAAAATGCCGGCGGCAGTGCGGGCGCCGAGGGCGAAAGGCGGCTTTGCGAGGCGGACTTCTTCGTCGGTGAGTTCCTGAGCCATGGCCGACAGAAGGATGATGGCCGCAGGATGCTGCGGACCGTCGTAGATCGGTGCCGGCCGGTGGACATCATCTTCGCCGCCGCGCAAGCCGAGCTGCGCGAGGAAAAGACTTCAAAATAGGAGCCCGCAGCCGTTGCGTTTTTGCTTCGTCGTTGGTTATTGGCGCTGATAGCGTTGTCATCGACGGCGATTGGGATTTTCTGCATCGTGCATTTCCCGAGAGCCTGTCGCTCACCCTCATTGGTCCGCTCGGCGCTACAGCTGCGGTGATTGTCACCTTGTTCGGCTAAGCTCGGCTCTATCCATGCCGGTGGCAAGAACGGCCGGCGTGGCTCTTCTCGCCATGCCGGCGGCCAGTCAGGATCGACTGGCCCATGGGCGCCTTGGTTCGGTGGCCAAGTCGCCTAGCTACTTGCGACCTTCGTGCTGCCAGTGCGCCGTGACTTCGTCGCCTGATTTGGAGAGATGGACGTGCTGGTCGACATGATCGACCCAGGACACAGGAATGAAGTGGTGATGGTCGCCGTCGGGCGAGCACTGCTTCGTCAGCTTGATCTTGTCGGTCCCTTCCATGTGGTCGACCTTGCCGACGATTTTCTTGTCGGACGAGATGACATCCATATGTTCCTTGATCTGCGTCGTGCCCGGCATCGGAAAGCCTCCTATGAATTGAACAGTTTGAAACGCGCGGATCGATGCAAAGTTGCCCGACGGCAAGTGCCCGGCTCGATCCTTTTCCCTTGCGTTCGCAACCGCAGTCGTCCGCCGAAGGGAACGCCACGACGACGTGTGACTTGGGTAAACACTGGAGAAAGGGAATTGAAGATGAAGAAGCTTGGTCTTTTGGTAATCGGCTTGGCCGTGTCGTTCGCCCTGCCGGCTTCGGCGGAGACGGTGATTGTGAAGAAGGGACATCATGGTGGACATGGCGCGCGGGCCGAGATGCGCGGGTACCATGGCGGCGACATGCATCGCGGCATGAGGATGCACGGCAACCGGACCGTCGTCATCAAGCGCGGGCACGGCCATCGCTATTGAAACTTCGCGCGACGCTGGGCGGCGATGTCCTCCAAACATCCGCCAGACGGTCGATCGAAGACAAAGGCCGCCCTCGGGCGGCCTTTTAGTTTGCGGTGCTACGCGATAGAGCGGTGGGCTGCTCAGAACTGCGAGCGCACGCGCACGCCGAAGATCGACGCCGGTCCGCGGTCGCGGTTGTATCCCGGGTTGACGACAAGCTGGTAGTCCAGCGTCGCGCGCCACGACCACATTGGGAAGCTGTAGTAGGTTTCGAGGATCTTCTCCGGGCCGGAGTTCGGCAGGCGACCGTCGCCGACGAGAATGCCGAGACCTCCGGCATCGAGATACGTCCGGCGGGCTTGCGAGATCCCGTTGACCACGCCGGCGAGGCCAAACGTGTCGTTCGGCCTGTTCCAGGCAGATCCCGCGAGCGAGAGGCCCGCCGCGACCGTCGTATCGATGTCGGTGAATTCGTAGGACTCCTTGGTGCCGTCGGCGAGGCCGGCTCTAGCGAAGACGCCGAGATCTTTCGTGACCTCCTGCTCCAAATTGACGCTGATGCCGGCGCGGCTTTGGTAACGCCGGACCAGCGCGGCGTCGGTGGCAGTGCCCGTGGCCTGCGCGAGGGCCACGGCGTCATCGAAGCGGCCCATGCGCCTGCGCGTCAAGAACCCCGTCACGGCGACCTTGCCGGGCTTGCCCCAGATTTCGTGGCGATGTTCGATCTCGCCGATCCATTGGAATTGCGAGAAGCTCGGATCCAATTCGGTGCTGTTGGGAACGATCGAAAGGTCGAATATGCTGCCGCGGAAGGTCCAGTCGCCCTTGTACCACTCGAGGGAGGCGCCGTATGTGAAGCCCCAGGCGTCGGCCGCATAGTCGAACGTGCCGGTGTCGATAACCGACCAGTTCATGAAATCCTTGCGGGGATCGTGGGCGTACCTGTTGGTGTCGAACACGTCCGTGACCGCGAACTTTCCGACGGTCAGGACGACACGGTCGGTGGTCTGCGTGCCGGCGAACTGGTTGATGTCGGCGTCGACCTTCTTGGTCTCTCCGCCGAGATCGAAAGTCTGGCGGAAGAAGGCGCGCGGAATGCGGGCGTAGGGCGCTGCGGCCCCGACCTTGTAGGCCTCGCCGCTCGGGAAGCCCGCAACGCCCAGGGTCGAGCTCAAGCCGAATCCCTGATCAATCTCCGGATTGACCCAGAACTCTCCGCCGGCCCAAGGTCTGAAGCCGGCGTAGAGCGTCACGTCCCAGGTCTGCCGGGTCTGGTTCGGAATGAGGCTGTTCGTCCCAGTGTAGGGCGAGCGGAATGGGGCTGCGTACTGCTGCAGATAGGTCGTCTGCCCATGGATGCTGAACTGGTCCGTGTCGAACGGCGTCAGGCCGTCTTGAAGGGCCTTCTGTCCGTTCTGCCCGAAGCGGTAGTTGACGGCGAGGCGGGCGGTCTGCACAGCGAGATCGAAGGACAGGCGCTCCGTGCCGCTGAACGCTTTCTCCTTCGACCCGAAGTCGGTGTAGAGATAATCGAACCGCGCCGACCAGTTCGCCGAGAGCGCGACTTCGGCGCCGACACCCCATGCTGTACCAAGGCGAGTGAACCCGATCTTCTCGCCCAGAGTGCCGTCGGGCGGACCGAGCGTTGCCCGGTCGTAGCTCCATGCGAGGCCGCCGGTGGCGTAGAACAACCAGGCGCCGGGCGAGTACCCGAGGCGTGCCCGCAGCGTGCCTGAGGTCAGCACGGTCTCGGTGAGGGATGCGGAACCCTGCGCGCCCAGGACGGGAGCGGTTCCGGAAATCGTGTTCGGGAAGGTGAGATCGCCTTCGACGCCCAGGACCACGCGCGAGGGCAGCATGTAGTTGTAGCCGGCGCCCAGTCCGATTGCGTAGGAGCCCGTCCCTTTCATTGCATTGATGGAGTTCGACAGGTCGATCGATCCGGACGACGGGGCCTGACCCTGATCCGGCGAAGGAATACTGGGAACTACCCATGCCATAGGCAAAATGGCTGCCGACGAAGGGGCCGCTCCAATCCACGGCTTCGCCGGCACCGCCCTTGCCGAAGTCAGCCGAAAATCCCTCTACGGCCGTGCCTGCCGCCAGGATTATGCCCAGGAAAGCCGTTTTCATCGCTTCAATCGTCCGCCTCTCTGGAAGGTATTCGACACAGCTACGGAGGCTTGGCAACTATTAAGTTCCAGGCCGTGTGATGCCGACATCATGTCGAGGTTGGTCGCGTTCGGTTCAATTGCATCGCGGTCCTCCGGAGGCCTTCCACGATTTTCTCAGGCTGAGACCGCGGCAAAAGGCGTAAATGCGCTTGAGATAGAGACCGCTGCTCTCTGTACCTTCAGCGCGACGAGCGGCGATCCGCTGTCTGCTTCGCGCATCACGAACTCGATGGCGCCGACGGCGGACTGCCCCCTAAGCCGGGGGATCGTCGTCCAAAAAAATTGGAAGCCGACTGACATCCTGGAACCAAACCCTAGCCTTACCACTTATAGGTTTATAAGCGCATGCCTCAGGTTCGCCGCCAAACGGTGGTCAATAAAGGTGGCAGCCTCTTCGCTAGGCGCGTTGCAAATGCGATCGTGGGGTGCTGGCGATGACGCGCATCGCTTTCCTGAAGTCGCACCGAACTTGGGAAGATTATCTTGGCATCTTCCTTGGTATACTTATTGTAATGACCCCCTTTTTTATTGCGGGCGCAACGAGAGGCCACGTTTGGCACAATTCATTCCTGGAATTTATTATCGGGAGACCAATTAACCACGCCTTGATGCTCAACGCGTTGGTCGTTGGTCTTGTAGTGTTTATCTTCGCCACCTTTGAGCTGACTCATCGTAATCGCTGGGAAGAAGTCGGCCAGGTCTTGGCGGGAATTTGGCTGATGGCCTCGCCCTTTGTGCTCAGTTATGCCGCAACTGGCCAACTGAGATGGTGGCACTTTTTCTTAGGCGCGCTGGTCGCGCTCCTCGGGTTTTATGAGTTCTGGCAAGACTGGAGACTGAGCGACGAGGAATTGGCGCGATACGAACGCTAGTCTAGCGCCTTGGTCTGGATAGACGCTGCTGCTTCGCGATCGCAAGAAAAGCCCAGTTGGAGACTCGGGGGTTTTGTGAGTCGCACGGACTGATCATTTGCACTTCATCAGGAAGGCCGTCGAGGTCAGTCGTAAGCATGCTAGTCTACTCGATGAGTCTACTCGATTTTTCGGCCAGCCGGGAAAGTAGCGGTCACCGGATAATGCGTCTGCGGCGGCTGCAATCACGACAAGGACGACTGAAGTTCTCATCGTGCGCTCTCCCGCGCCAAGGCGAATGAAATGGATTGCCGACGAGGCCCTTCATGGTGGCAACGGCGACGCGGTAATTTTGATATGCTTCTTGTTCGCTGGAGTCGCGCCTGCGTAACGTTCGCTTGCGCGTCCACCCATCGCAGGCGGAGTGGTTAAGAGGAAGCCGGTGAACCGTGCCTCGGGCGCGGAATTCCGGCGCTTCCCCGACAACTGTCAGCAGCGAGCTGCTTCCGGACAATCGTCACCGGTGCATTTGCATCGGGAAGACGGGAGCGAGCGACGAGCTGCGAGCCGAGGAGATCTGCCGTGAATACCTGAACGTCCACGGGCGAGGTGTACCGGCGGTCATTTGCATGCTTCGCCGGTAGCCCTCTGCTGGCGATTTTGCAGCGTCTGTGGGTACCTCAGCAACCTCGGCATTGCGGTTTGTCCGATTCTATCTTAATATACTGATATTGCAGCAGTATTTCGCATAACATAGATTTTGGAATTTATTCCTAGCCGACCAGTCCATGAGGCGCGGCAACGCCAAAAGTTCCCAATCAGCTTGGGACAAAGGGAGGGAGGCCCAGCAGCTGGCCAGGAACTTTAGGGGCGTTTCGTTTATTTCACTTGTTGCGTTTATTTCGAATATAGCCTATACAAAAGGCCGTATAGGGGAGAAAATACGATGACGATGCCAGCCTACGCTGAAGAGCTGGGAGGTACTCGCCTGCCTTCCGCGAGCGAGAAGGCGGCAGCCAACCAGCTTCGTCAGATACTCGCTTCGCATGCGACGGGAGATGCCAAACTGCGAGTGCTCGACGATGCACAGCAGGCTGCTGAGATAACCTTGTCGCCGGCCCTGTCGAGTCTCTTGATGGAATTGCTGCGGCATATCGGTCGCGGCGATGCGGTGACGCTTGTGCCTGTGCATGAGATGTTGACTACGCAGCAAGCTGCCGACATCCTGAATGTCTCGCGTCCGTTTCTGGTCTCGCTGCTCGAGAAGGACGAAATTCAGCACGTGACAGTGGGGCGTCATCGCAGGATTAGGGCAGAGGATCTATTCGCCTATAAGCGCACGCGTGATGAAAAGCGGGGCAAAGCGCTTGCGAATCTCGCTGAGCAGGACGCGGAGCACCTGTAAGCTTGTTTGCAAACCGCTTCACCGCATTCGTCGATGCGTGCTCGCTTGCAAGCGCGCTCAAAAGGAATCTGCTTCTCTCCTTGGCGGAGGCGGAATTTTTTCGTCTCCGCTGGTCGAGCCCCGTCCTGGATGAGTCCGAAACAGCTATCGAGGAAATTTTGACCGGCAAGGGCTTCGCCGACGCCGCGGCGCGCGCAGAGCGGGCGCGCGCCAGCATGGAAGCTGCCTTCGAAGACGCCATGGTTACAGATTTTGATAACTTCTTGCCGGTTGCGGCGGGTCTGCCCGATCCCAACGATCACCACGTTGTTGCTGCGGCGGCCAAGACGGAAGCCGCAATGATCGTAACGGAAAACCTTAAGGACTTTCCGGCGGCAATTCTTTCCGACCTGAACATGGAGGCGAAATCGGCCGACGCTTTCATTGCGGATACTATCGCACTCGACGAAGCTCGCGCTGTTGCAGCCATTCGGCGTATGCGCGAACGCTTCAAGAAACCGGAAATGACGCCGGCGGAGCTCTTGCTCGTAATGGAAGCTGCGGGACTGATTGAGACGGTTGACGTGCTAAGGCCGCACGTGGAATCCCTCTAGGTCAGTAGCCAACCAGACGGGCTTTTGGCAACGCGATCTTGATGCAAACTCGACTTCGGATATTCCATAATGAGTATTATGCGAATCAATCAACGATGCGAACTCACATCGACGCCCATCTCCCCAGATCAGCCGGACCTGCATTGATGCGATGTCGCATCCTCGGCCAAACTGTTGCGCCTCGGACTCGATGATCAGGCGCCCTGTGTCCCCCGTTGCGCAACGCTGGAACAGGGCAGCGTTGCGGCAGGATGAAAACAGCCGCTATTGATTTTCGACATAATGGCATCAAATGGATGACGTTTACCAAGGGTCTGCTTCCATGTCGACGGCGTGGTTTTTTCCGACAACCGTGTCTTAGCGGGTTTGGTCGATTAGATATCCGACTCTGCCTCAACTCGCTAAAAATGTAATACCTTCTATACCCTGGAAATGAGGTGCCGTTGATCGTACTCGGCAACGAATCCCAGGCGCTGTTGCGCGTGCGAAAGGTCATACAGCGGCGCAAACGGCTGCCGTCTATAGACCTCCGGACTGCGGATCTCGACGGCGCTCCCGTGCAGAAGACGCAACCGATCAAGCGTTGGCTCGGGTGAAAGCGTGACCTGCGACGAGAGATAGAATTTCTCGAAGCCGCCTTTCGGCATCCTCATCTCCATGGCGAGACGGAATGCGCGGGCGAGATCACGGGCATCGATGTGATGGTGAAGCGGGCCTCCTCCGGCCGATGACGGCCCCCCGGCCGCTGGCCCATGATAGTTCTCCGGATCCTTAGCACGGGCGACAATCTCCGGTGCCATCTCCGGGTAGGCGACAAAGACCGTCCGGAGAGCCACGACCGACATTCCGCGCAATGCGTAAGCTCGGGAGAGATCTTCGCCCAATATCTTGCTGACGGCATAGGGATCGGTGGCCAGCAACGGATGGTCGAGATCGAGTGGCGCATAGAGTGGCTGCAACATGCGACCTTCGCGCACCGTATAGCCTGCTACCGAATCGCTCGAACAGAATACGAAGCGCTCGATCCGGGCGGCCTCGGCAGCCTCGAGCACCGTGTAGGTACCTTGCACGTTGACACGCATGATGGTCTGCCCGTCCCCCGACCAGATATTCGGCACGGCGGCGATATGGAGAACGGCCTCGACGTCCTTTAGCGCGTCGGCGACCGCAACTGCATCCGTGACATCCGCGACACGCCAGTCGATATCAGCCTTGCCGCGTCGGCGATCGAAGCCGCGGACGCGATATCCACTGGACAACAATTCTTCGACGACAAACCGACCGAGGAGTCCGGCCGCCCCGGTAACCAGTACAAGCTTTGTCATGACGGGCGTCCCGTCGATTGTGGCGGAAAGCCTACTTTTGCCAGAAGGTGATGGCTCTGAGGGATCGCGGTCCCCGGATCATCCGCGAGGATCTCGAGCATCGTTGGTCCGTGGTAGCCGATCTCCTTGAGGGCGGCGGCGACCTCAGCGAACGGCACCGTGCCGGTGCCGATCGGATCATGACGCCAAATCTTCCTGGTCGTGTCGGAGACGTGCACGATGCGCAGGACGTCGGCGAGCTTCCGAATTCCCTCAGCGGGCGACTCACCAATGAAATAGGCGTTCGCGGCATCGTAAGTTGCGCCGAGGTCTTCAGATTTGAAACTGCGGACGAATGTCCCGAGGGTATTCGCATCGGGGAACGATGCCATCGGGACATTCTCGATGGCCAGCTTGATGCCCTTCGCCTGGGCGTAGGGCAGCAATTTCTCGATCGAGTCACGCATCCAGTTCGTACGAGCTTCGACGGTAGGCGGCGCCAACGGGCTCATTCGGCCGGGCACGGTCACCACCCAATGCACATTGATGTCTGACGCCAGATCGATTGTCTGCTTGAACATCTCGATTGAAGCCGCCCGCACCTCGGGCCATGGGCTCGCCAGGTTGTGATCAAGACTCGGAAGGTTCATCGCGCAATCGGAAGCCTTTACCTCGTCCAACAGCGCCGCGAGCTTGCGTCTTGAAGACTGGTCGAAGTCGGCAAGCGGCAGATGAGGAGGGTGAACCAGGAACTCGAATGTTCGGTAGTTGAGGTCCGCAAGCTGGCGCACGCAATCGATCACCGGCGTCGTCCAGGCGTAGGCGTAGGTATTGATGCCCATCGTGATCATGACCTGCTCTCCTTCAGTGGCATTACGCTCGTGGCTAACGCGCATCCTGGTGTGCCTTGACCGCTTCTTTGCCGGCGATCCATCCGAACACCAGAGCCGGACCCAGCGTAATTCCCGGTCCCGGGTAGGCCCCCTCCATGACTGACGCCATGTCGTTACCGCAGGCGTAGAGGCCCGGTATGGCCGTCCCGTCCGGTCTGAGAACCCGTGTCGAGGCATCCGTCACGATGCCCGCCGACATGCCCAAATCGGCCGGCACGACCTTGACGGCATAGAACGGTGCCTGCTTGATCGGTCCGACGCACGGATTTGGTTTCACGTCGGCGTCCCCGAGCGAGCGCTGGTAGACATCACCGCCGCGACCAAACTCCGGATCCTCCCCCTTCTCTGCCCCGACATTGAAATTGCGCACAGTCTCATCCAGGGCCGCGACCGGCACGCCGATCTGCTTGGCGAGGTCCGCAAGGGATGCAGCCTCGATGAGATAGCCAGACGCGATATCGCCTTTGATCGATGTCGAAAACGGCTTGATCTTGCCGAGACCGTATTTCCAGAGGAAGCCGCAGTCGCAGATCAGCCAGGCTGGAATCGCACTGTTGGCGTGCGAGAGTTGCGCACGAACGAACTCGTGGTAGGACAGAGCCTCGTTGACGAACCGCTGGCCATTGCAGTCGACGGCGATCAGGCCGGGTTTGGCGCGGTCGGTGACCGTGTGAGGAAAGACGCCTGCGCTGCCGTCCGCGCGGACAAAGGTAGAGGCCGGAACCCAGAACGCCCCTTCCCTTGTCGATGACGACAGGCTGGCACCCAAGGCACTGGCGAGGACGGCTCCCCGCGGCTGCGGACCGGATTTGACCGTTGCAGTCAGCGTTCCCGCAGCTTCGGGGACATAGTTGCGACGGATCTCGGGCTGATGCGAGATGCCGCCGGTGGCGAGAATGATGCCGCGGCGGGCCACGAGCCTGGTCGATCGTCCCTGCGCATCCTGTGCAACGACCAGCGAGACACGGCCGTCCGGTCCGAGCTCAAGGCTTTCGACGCCGACGCCGGTCCGTATCTCCACCTTGAGATCGAGTGCGGACCGAAGCAGGCGCGCGACCAATGCATTGCCGAGATACAACGACGTGCCACGGCGCGCCTTGAGGCGCTGGAGGAAGTAGTCCAACAGAAGCCGCGTGACGCGCAGGGTCGACGGCAGCGACTTCATCGCGCGGCGAAAGTGTGGAATGTCCTTGCGGCTGACCATCATGCCGCCGAACAGCGTGAACTCCGGCAGAGGGTCCCGCACGAGCCCGAATGCACGGCCCAACTGCCTGCCGTCGAACGGCACAGGTTCGAGAACGCGTCCACCCGCCGTTCCGCCCGGCAGGTCCGGATAGTAATCCGGATAGGTCGGCACGGGCTGGAATCGAAGCGACGTCGTCGCCTCCAGATCCCGCAGCGCGTCGTCGGCCCGCGCCAGAAAGGTCTCGAGCTTATCCCGCCTCTTGCCGGGCACGGTAACCGATAGATAGGTCCGCGCAGCCTCGATACTGTCGGGCTGCCCGGCTTCGGCCATCTTGTGGTTGACCGGTAGCCAGACCATGCCGCCCGAAATCGCGGTCGTGCCCCCCACGACATCCGCCTGCTCGAGCACGAGCACGGATTTTCCCGCAGCGGCCGCCGTACAGGCCGCGGTCAGACCAGCCGCTCCCGCGCCGATGACGATGGCGTCCCAGGCATCGGCCACCGCAGGGGTCATATCATGCCGCCGTTGGGCCGGATGATCTGCCCCGTGATCCACGAGGCGTTCTGCGAGGACGCGAACAGCACCACCTCGGCAATCTCTTCCGCGCGGCCAATGCGGTTCAGCGGGCTCATTGCCGCCGATCTTTGCTTGGCTTCTTCCGTCTTTCCCGCGCGGAACAGGTCAGTATCGACCGGCCCCGGAGCGACTGCGTTGACGCGGACTTCGCGGCCCGCCAGTTCCTTCGACATCGACCGCACGAGACTCTCGACCGCCGCTTTCGTTGCGGTATAGGGGCCTCCCCCGGGAATTCCCAAACCGGTCATCGATGTGGTCAATGCCACGATCGAGCCGCCCTTCGGCACGCGCCGCGCGGCCTCGGACAGCACATTGAACGCGCCGACGATGTTGACGTCGACGAGCTCCTGAAAATCCGCCAAGGGGAAGTCCGCCATCGGACGCGGCGGCCGGTTGATGCCGGCATTGGCCACGACAGCAATCGGCGCGACGCCGAAATCCGCGGTCACGCGCTCAAAGACATCGGCCACACCCTTGGCATCGCGGATATCGACCTTGTATGCACGCCCGACCGGCTTTGCGGGCGCGTCCGCCGCATAGGTGCTGGCCACCTGCCAGCCCGCGTTCTCGAACGCACTACAGCAGGCGGCGCCGATGCCGCGCGAGCCACCGAAAATCAGAACTACGGGTGAAGGCTTGGTCATTTCTGTTCCTCGAACTCTCGCTTACCGTAAGCTTGCCCGGGTCGCGGCGATCGTCGCCGCGATGCCCTTCTTGATGTCGTATTTCGGCTCATAGCCGAGCTCGGCGCGCGCACGGCTGATGTCGAGCGCCCCCTTGACGGCGGTCGGGACCACGCCGCCATGGCGATAGACACCGCTGTCGCCGACCGTAATGCGGGCCCCCGGGATCGCCTCATTGACCGCATCTGCGGTGTCCCGGAGCGTCGGAGCCTCGCCCGTTGCGATGTTGTAGGCATCGAAACGATGCTTCTCCTTGTCGAGCGCGAGCAGGGTGCCGTCGACCGTGTCGTCGATGAAAACCTGATCGACGGCCAGATTTGCACCCTCCGTCTGATGATAGGGCTCGCCCCGGAGTGCCGCCTCGATGAAGGTGCGCGGCAATCGCAGGCGCGGCAGGTGCGGACCGTAAACCCAGCACGTGCGTACGTTGATGCACTCAAGGCCGTGGTCGCGTGAATAGACCCGACCGTAATGCTCTGCTGCCAGCTTGGTGAGACCATAGACGCTGGCCGGCTTCTGCGGATGGTCCTCGTCGATCCTGGGTGCCTGGAAATCGCCGTAGGTCTCTTCCGTCGAGATATGCACGACACGCCGAACCTTGCGCAGCCTCATCGCCTCGAAGACGTTGATCGAACCTTCGACGTTGACGCGCAGCGTCTTGATCGGGGCGTCCGCTGCAAAGACGACGCCCACGATCGCTGCCGTGTGCACTACCGCATCGACCGGATGCTTTTCGAACAACCGCACGACCTGATGCCACTCGCCAAAGTCGACCGCCTCGGCCGACAGCCGGGAATTGCTCGCGGCAAGCGCGGTCATTGCGGGCGAAACCGCGATATCCGCGGCAACGACCGTATCACCCCGGTCGAGCAGCGCCCTGACGATGGCGCCACCGAGCCAGCCGCAGCCACCCGTAACGAGAATCTTCTTGCTCACGATTTTTCTCTCAACGCGGCTCCGGCTCTTCGTCGGTCGGCGGGCTCGTGATCACGAGGAACACCAGAGGGTCGATGCCCGTGTTGTGGAACTCATGCACGACGCCCGGCGGGATGAAGGTCACGTCGTTGGAACGCACCACGCGACGCTCGCCGTCCACGACCAGCACGCCTTCGCCGGCAAGCACGTGGTAGATTTGCTCCTGCACCTTGTGGACATGGGATTCCACATGCGCACCTGCCTCGTAGGTCGAAATGCGGTGATCGAAGAACCGGCTGCCCGTGGTTTCGGGCGTGACGATCGCCTTCGACAGAGCCTGGTTGAAGTGGCCCGGATACTGGATCCACTGCAGTTCGGCGAGGTTGCGAGTCACCGCGTATTTTTTCTTTTCCGCATCCGCAAATGCGTTTGGGGCGGGCGCCACGATAGTCATGCGTTGTCTCCAGTCGTTGATCGGTTCGAATTTCACATTGTCGCAGGGGTGCGCTGCCCCACCTCATCGGCCTGGACAACGCCGAGCAGCCGCTCGCACTGCGCCTTGTCCATCGCCAAGGTGCTTGCGGCACCACCGTAGGCTACACGACCATTCACGAGCACATAGGCACGGTCAGCCATCGCGAGGACGCTCTCCGCATGGTGCTCGACGATGACCATGCTCGCCCTCGTCGACAGTCGTCCAACGGCGTCGCGCACTTCCTGGACCACGGCGGGCGCCAAGCCTTCGAACGGCTCGTCAAGCAGGATGAGCCTGGACGGCACCATCAGGGCGCGCGCAATCGCAACCATCTGCTGCTCACCGCCGGAGAGGGTTTCACCGCGCGAACGGATTCGAGCTCCGACCTTCGGGAACAGGTCGAATATCTCCTCCATCGACGCGCCCCCCGGCCGCGCGGCAAGCCTGAGATTCTCCTGTACTGTCAGGTTCGGAAACAGCCGCCGCCCCTCGGCCACCAGCGAGATGCCGAGTCTGTTGATGTCGCTGGGCCGCAGCTTCGATATATCGCGGCCTTCAAACGACATTTGTCCTTCCGACGGGTGCAGAACACCCGTAACCGCGCGCAGCAGCGTGGTCTTGCCGACGCCGTTACGCCCGAGCAGGGCGACGACCTCGCCCTTGTGAACGGCCAGATCGACGTTCTCGAGCACGGTGCTGCCGCCATAGCCAGCGCTTATTCCCTTGAGCTCGAGGAGCGGGGCCTGGTCGGCCGGCACAGCCGCGCCGCCCTTCCTCGTCGGAAGAACCACAACTTGCCCGCTCTCCTGCACCGGATGGGCATCGCCGAGATAGGCGGCGACCACTTCCGGATGCCGTGCGACCTCCGCCGGCTTGCCGTCGGCAATCAGACGGCCCTGATGCAGAACCGTAATGCGGTCCGACATTGCCAGGACCCGATCAATGTCATGCTCGATCAGAAGGACGGCATGGGATTGCGCCAGACGGCGGATGAGTTCGCCGACGATGCGACGATCGGATTCCGCCAGACCCGCCAAGGGTTCGTCCAGCAGCAGCAGCTTGGCGTCGATCGCGAGCGAGACCGCGATTTCGAGGAGGCGCTTTTCGCCGTGAGACAGCGAGACGCAGAGTTCAGCCGCTCGTTCGGTCAGGCCGACGGCCTCCAGGAGGCCCCAGACCCGCGCATTGACGCTCTCCGAGGCATGTGCGTCGGCCCACAGGCTGAAATAGGTCCTGTTGGAGGCCTGCACCGCGACCCGCACGTTTTCGAAGGCCGTCAGATTGGGAAACACGCTGAGGATCTGGAACGACCGCGCAATCCCCAGCCGCGCCCGCTTGTAGGGCGGCAGGCTGTTGATCGACCCGCCCTCGAACAGGATCTCGCCGGAGTCCGGCTTGTAGCGGCCGGTCAGGAGATTGAAGAAGGTGGTCTTGCCCGCGCCATTCGGTCCGATCAGGGAGTGTAGACCCGTCCGGCTCATCTCCAGCGAGATGTCGTTCTGGGTGACGATGTTGCCGAAGCGCTTGGAAAGGTTTCGGACCTGAAGGATCGGCGCGCCCCCGTCGCCTGACCCTTTCGCGGCGGCCGGCGTATACGGCACGATCTTCGCGGGACGCGGTGAAATGCCGTCGCGCGTCAGCGTCCAGCGGTCGCGCCTGACAAGACGCTGGAAGATGCCTTGCACGCCTTCATGCGACAACAGAGCGAATGCGATGATAATGGGCGCAAAGAACAGCCACCAGTTCTCGGTCAGGGCGCTGAGGCGATCTTCGAGTACAATGAAAATGATCGAACCCCAGAGAGGTCCGAGGAAGTGATGAACTCCGCCCAGAGCCGCCATTAACACCGGATCGCCGGCGTGCTGCCAGCTCAGATTGTTGGCGTAAGCTCCCTGCAGCAATAGCACCATCAGACCGCCGGCGATCCCGATCGCCCCGCCAGCGATGACGAGGGCGACGAGTTTCGTCTGATACGTGTTGTAGCCCAGACTGGCGACACGCTCCTCGTTGTCGCGCAGCGCCTGCATCATCCGGCCAAACGGGCTATGAGCGATCCGCCACAACAGCCACAACATGCCGAGGACGACGACGAGCGCGAACCAGTGAAACTCGAGCGCCGAGGTAAACAGGGGCCGCGCGACATCCTGGATACCGTTCTCTCCACCAGTGACGTCCGTCCACTTGAACGCGATCTCGAAGGCGATCTGTGAGCAGGCGAGCGTGAGCAGTGAAAAGTAGAGGCCTCGCCGGCGGAGGATGACCGCACCGACCGTCAGCGCCAGCAGCATCGAAAAACCGGCTGCGACCAGAACGTCGCCCAGTTCGTTCCCGCCGAGAAGACGCGTTCCGATCAGCGCCACGGCGTAACCTGCAGTCCCGAAGAAGAACGATGCGCCGAACGGGACCAAGCCCAGATACCCGATCAGGAAGTTCACCCCGGCCGCATAAAGAGTGTAGATCGCAATCTGAGTCACTCTTGCAACCGGCATGCCGATGCCAAGCGCAATGGCCGAGGCAACAAGCAATACGGCGGCAATGATCGCAATGGGATGGCGCGACACACGCCCGAGCAACGCCCCTTTCATTCGAAGCGCTCCCAGCGTTCACCGAACAAGCCGCGAGGGCGCAGAAGCATGATCGCGAACATCAGCACGTACATCGAGGCCGTCGACGCCGCCGGCCAGAACTGGATGGTCAGAGCGGTCACGACACCAACGGCGAGCCCCGCCACCACGGCGCCCCGCAACGACCCAAGCCCACCAATTGCAACAATTACAAATGCGGGCATAACTGCATTCGCCGCCATCGACGGAGAGACGGTCCAGAGCGGGGCTGCAAGCAGCCCCGCGATCGCGGCAAGCCCGCAGCCCAGGCCGAATACCGCCGTAAGGACGCGGGGCAGCTTGATGCCGAGCAGCTCAACCATCTCGGGATCGCGACTTCCGGCACGCAGAATCCGCCCATAAGGCGTCCAGGACAGGAAAGCCCAGAGGCCGAGCAATGCCGTCGACGTCGCGGCCAGAACCGCCACCCGGTATTTTGTGATCAGCAATGGTCCCAGCTCGACGATGCCCGCGAGCGGCGGCGGCGGGTTGAATGGTTTGCCGTCCGCGCCCCAGGTTGCGCGAATGAGAGCCTCGATCAACAAGGCCAGTGCGAACGTCACGATGAGGCTCAGAAGAGGCTCGCGCCCGTAAAGCCGACGTATCAGCAGGAACTCCGTCGCCATGCCTATGGCAGCAACGACGATCGGAGCCAGGGCGACAGCTCCCCATCCGAACCAACGAAAGAGTTGCCAGGACACGTAAGCGCCCAGCGCGAAGAAAGCGCCATGCGCGAAATTGATGACGCCAAGAAGCCCGAACGTGATCGACAGGCCGACCGCGATCAGGACGTAGAGAAAGCCCAGGACGAGGCCGTTGGCGACTTGCGAAATGATGATGTCGGTCATGTTTCCAACTCGCCAACGGGTATCAAAACGGGGGCTACTTCAGAGCGCCGGCATGTTGCAGCCGATCTCTTCCTTGGTCCCGAAGGCTTTTTCGGTCTCTTCCGCCGTAGCGGAGGTGTCCTTCAGGACCTCGAAGAAATCCCACTTGTCGGTGATGTTCTTCTTGACCTGCACGATGACGGCAGGCCGGACCATCTGATGGTCCCATTCGCGGAAGTAGTACGGCAGCAATCCTTCCGTGTTTTTCCATTTCTCTAGAGCGACAATGATGTCCTGAGCTTTGGTCGACTTCGCAGCCTCGATCGACTCCAGCAGCGCGCGCATCGCAATCCACCCCGACCAAGTCTTGTCCGACGGCGGCTGGCCGTACTTCTTCTGGAACGCTTCGGTCATCGCCTTCTCGGCTGCCGTGTTCTTGGGATTGTTATAGTACCAGGGCTTGATGTAGATGCCGCTGGAGGCCTGCGGGCCGACGTCCCAGAAATCCGTATCGGTCACCGCTATGGCGCCGTACGGGATTTTCTCCTTCATCCCCATCTCATTCCACTGCTTGAGGAAGGTGGAGAAGTCGCCGCCGACAAGGCCGCCGATGATCGCGTCCGGCTTGGCTTGCCGTATCTTGAGGATGTAGGATGAGTAGTCAGCCGTGTTGATCGGCACCTCGTCGGAGCCCGCTTCGGTCAGCCCGGTCTTGCCCAGCAAGGCTCGCGACGATCGCAGTATGTCCTGACCGAACGCATATGAGGCTGTCAGGAAATAGACTTTCTTCCCGATCGATGCGATGTAGGGCATCAGACCGCTCGTCTGCACCGGGACTGTCGCCTGGGTACGGAAGACGTAGCGGCTGCAGCTCTTGCCCGTGATTTCGCTCGCGGCTGCTCCCGGCAGGATGAGCGGAATCTTCGCGCGATTGGCCACGCTCATCATGGCGAGCGCATTCGAACTGTAGTTGCCGCCCACGACGGCGACGACCTTATTTTCGTCCACGAGCCGCTGCATGTTCTGCTGGGAGCCTTGCGGGTCCGATTCATCGAGCCAGATGACCTCGATCTTGCGGCCGAGCACCTTGCCGCCGGCCTGTTCGACGGCCAATTCGCTGCCGCGCTCCAGGAACTGGCCGATCGACGAGCCGGGTCCCTGCTTCGAATAAATCATGCCGATCCTGATTGGATCATCCGTCTGAGCGCTGGCACCAGTTGCAGCCGCGAGGCTGGCGATTGCTGCAGTCGTCAAACGGGCAAGCAGCTTCCGGCAAGCACTATCCATCCAACCCATAACGTTCTCCTCCCTTGTTGATCGACTTATTGCTTCAGATCAGCCGCTGCGGTTTACCGAAGACCGGCTCCTTGTACGGCACGGGCGGCAATTGCCACGTCCCCGTGGACGGTGGACGCACCTCGGCATCGACATGCAGATCGATGACGCAAGGTCGGCGATTCTTGATCGCCGTTTCCACGACACCGCGCAGATCCTCGCTCCTGGTGACCGTGTAGCCATCGGCGCCGCAGGCACGCGCCCACGCTGCGAAGTCCGGATTGTATCGTTCGCCGCCGGGCCCCTGATTGCCCTTGTAGAAGGCGGTCCCGAGCTCCCTGCCTCCGAACATTCCATATTGAATGTCGCGGATCGCACCCCAGGCGAAGTTGTTCCACACGATCCAGATGCAGGGCAGCGAATACTCGACCGCGGTCGCAACCACATGGGGCGCCATCATGAAGCCGCCATCGCCGACGACCGCAACACAGGTGCGGTCGGGCGCCGCCAGGTGCGCACCGAGAACGCCGCACACGCCGAAGCCCATCGACGAATAGCCCCAGCTATTGAGCATGCTCTGCGCCCGGCGGGGCTTCCAGAACTGCATGAACCAATTGTGATGCACGCCGGAATCTAGCGACAGGATCACATCGTCGGGCAGGATGTCGGTCAGCGCGTCGACCACATATTCCGGCCGGATCGGCGTCGTCACGTCCTTGAAGTGAGGACGGACGAACGCGTCCCATTCGGCCTGCCAACCGGCAACCTCGGCGCGCCACGGCTCGAAGTTCTCCCGCCGAATGTCCTTCCGCTCGGCCATCCCGTCGAGCAGTTGCGCCGCGAAGGTCTTGGCATCGGCGATGACGCCGAGCGTCGGCGGATAGTTGCGCCCGAGCTCCGCGGGATCGATGTCGGCCTGGATAAGCTTGGTCTCCGGGAAATTCCAGGAATAGCCCGGGTGCCATGACGATGACGAGCGGTCGTCGAAGCGCGTTCCGATGCAGATCACGAGATCGGCAAAACGACCGGCCTGATTGGCCGGATAGGCACCGTTGCGCCCGATAAAGCCCAGCGTCAGCGGGTCGCCGGAGGGCACGAGACCCATGCCATTCGGAGACGTGATAACCGGGATGCCGTATTTCTGCTGAAGCGCCGTGATCTCGGGGCTGGCTTCGGACAGCGTCGTCCCTTGCCCGACAAAGAAAACCGGTTTCCTGGAAGCGCTCAGCAGGTCGAGCGCCTTCGCAATATCCGCGGGGCTGGCATTGGGGCGATGCCCGCCGTGCACGTGTGACGGCGCCGGCAGTTCGACGTCATCCTCCTCCTGGAAGACATTGTATGGAATATCCAAGTTCACGGGGCCTGGCCTGCCGGTCACCATCGTGTCGAAGCCCTGGCGCAACGCCAGGGGCAGCATGTCGACGCGCGTGGGCTGGAACGTCCGCTTGACCACCGGCCGCATGACCTGAGCAAAGTCGGCCTGATTGTGCGCGTAGAGCTCCTGGAAGGGTCCACGATTGGCCTGCGACGTCGGCACGTTTGCCGTGATTGCCATGAACGCCGATGAGTCCGACAGGGCTGTGATCAGCGGCATCACGATATTCGCCGAGCCCGGACCTGTTGACGTCAACGTCGCGACCGGACTGTGCTTGACGCGAAAGTAAGCGTCAGCCATATGGCCCGCCGCCTGCTCGTGCCGCGGCGAAATCAGGCTGATCTTGTCCCGCACCTGGTAAAGCGCATCGAGAATGCCTACATTGCCATGGCCGCAGACGCCGAAAATGAACGGCACCTTCTGCTTGACGAGATACTCGGCGATGACCTCGCCACCCTTCATCTTGCTCATTTCTTGTTCTTCTCCGGCTGCGTTTCTCGATCAGGCCAGGATCGTGACCATGCGCTCTTCGCTCATCTCCCGGATCGCATAATACGGGCCTTCCCGGCCAAAACCGCTATCCTTCGAGCCACCATAGGGCATGAGATCGA
This sequence comes from Bradyrhizobium sp. Leaf396, assembly GCF_001424605.1. Taxonomy (NCBI): domain Bacteria; kingdom Pseudomonadati; phylum Pseudomonadota; class Alphaproteobacteria; order Hyphomicrobiales; family Nitrobacteraceae; genus Bradyrhizobium; species Bradyrhizobium sp. Leaf396. The sequence continues at coordinate 174,133 of NZ_LMQJ01000010.1, read as the reverse complement.
CGCGGGAGCTGGGAGTTTCGTTGATGTGTACGCCTCCGACCTGGAGCTTCCGCGCCGCCTCGAGTGCATTCCCGATATGCTGCGTGAAGATTCCGGTCGCGAGACCGTAAGGGGTCGCGTTGACTCGCTCGATCGCCTCGTCGAACGAGTCGAACGGCGCGACCGTCAGGACAGGTCCGAAAACCTCCTGACAGCCCAGCGGTGTTGCCTTCGAGACGTCGGCCAACAGCGCCGGATGAACAACCGAGCCGCTGCGACCGCCGCCGACCAGAAGGCGCGCGCCGCTCTTCACGGCTTGTACGATCCAGGATTCAACTCGAACCGCAGCCGCTTCGCTGATGACCGGACCCACCACGGTATTTTCGTTCGCCGGGTCGCCGAACGGCAGCGCGGCGACGAGTTCCGCCAGACGGTGCTCGACCTTGTCCACGAGCGATCTGTCGATGAGCAGCACCTGGATCGACGTACAGACTTGACCTGCCTTGCGATAGCTCGCGTTTATGACCTTCGGCAAGGCGACATTCAGATCGGCATCATTGCAAAGAATGCAGTGCGCGATGGAGCCCAGCTCCATCTGGGTTCGGCGCAGACCGACGCGCTGCTGTATCGCGCGACCGACCTGCGTGCTGCCGGTGAACGCGTAGAAATGAATATTCTTTTCGTTGATCAACCATTGCGCGACCTCCGCATCGCCGTGGAGGACAGACAGCAGACCGGGCGGCAGGCCTGCCTCCAGCAGGCACTCCGCCATAATGCAGGATGTCATCGGCGTATGGAGCGACGGTTTCAGAATTACGGCATTGCCGGCCGCGAGCGCCGGGCAGACTTTGTGCGCAACGGTATTCAGGGGTGCATTGAACGGCGTGATCGCGCAAACCACACCAAGAGGCATTCTGAGCGTAAATCCGATCCGACCTACCTGCCCTGCGGCCGACTCCAGCGGAATCATGTCACCCGAGAGGCGTCGCGCCTCCTCAGCGGAGAGCCGGAACGTCGCGGCACATCGCTGCACCTCGCCCAGCGCATCGCGCCGAGGAAATCCCGCCTCCTGACGCAGCACCTCGACGAGCTGGTCTGCACGCGCCTCGAGCCTTGCCGCTGCACGATCAAGAATGGCGCCTCGCTCATAAGGAGAGAGCGCATTGGCCTTGAAAGCCGAAAATGCAGCCTCCACACACACGCCAACCTGTTCGGCACTTGGAAGTTGCGCCACCATCGCAGGACGATTGTGAAACTTGTCAAGGACGTCCACTTCGCTCGCGCCAGACTGCCATTTCCCGGCGATCAGGAGCCTGCAGGCGGGTAATTCCCTGGTCGACAGTCGCTGCGCGCCGATGGTTACCACCCCGTGCTCCTTCCTGTTCGTTCACGGATGCAAGCTAGGGCAGGTTTGACAATCGCAAAAATAGGGTTTTCCATTGATGGCTATAAGCGCGCCGTATAGCCAACTCGCGGCGCCTCGGGGATGAGGCTTCCATGGACCTTCGTCAGCTTCGCTATTTCGCTCAGATCGTTGAAAGTGGAAGTCTCTCCAAAGCATCCCGCTGCCTTTTCGTCGCCCAACCGGCGCTGAGCCAGCAGGTCGCCAAGCTTGAAGACGAAGTCGGGAAACCGCTGCTTCAGCGCTCCTCGCGCGGCGTCGTCCCGACGGAAAACGGGCTGGCCCTCTATCATCATGCCCGCTTCATGCTGCGTCAGATGGACCAGGCGCTGTCGATTGCGAGAAAGGATGTCACAGACCTGCAAGGCATGGTGTCCTTGGGTTTGCCACCGACTACTCAGCGGGCCATCGGACTTTCGCTGATGAAGCGTATCCGGAACAGATATCCCGGCATCCTGCTCAATGTCGTCGAAGGAATGAGCGGTCATGTCGCTCAGATGATCCGCCTTGGGCAACTGGACATCGCTATACTATTTACTAATGACGTCTCGTCCAAGCTGTGCGCCGAGCCCCTGCTGGAGGAAGAGCTCTTCGTGATCTTCCCGGAAAAAAGCGGCTATATCCCCCACAATCGAAAATCGGTCTCGATTTCGGAACTTGCCCAGATTCCCTTGATCCTGCCAACCAGCTCTCACGGCCTTCGCCGACGTGTGGTCGCGGAGTTCGAACAGCGGAACATGAAGCCGAACGTGAGCGTCGAAATCGATTCCCTGACGCTTCTGATGCAATGCGTGAGCGAAGGGATGGGTGCCACGATCAAGCCGATGTCCGCATTGCACGAGGCCGACGAGACGTTGGGCAAGTGGCGCGCCCTTTCCATCAGCGACGCTCCCATCACGCGAACGAACTATCTTTATTCGCTATCGGCAGAACTGATGACAGATGCCGCCCGGGCGGTTCTAGGAGAGACGCGGGAAGTTGCCCGCGAATTGATCGAAGGCCGAAAGTGGAAAGGCGTCCAATTGATCGAGCGACGAGAGGCCGCGTGACGAAGCCGGTTCGAGCAGTAGTAAAGGCGATCCGAAGCGTCGAGGATCATTCCTTCGAGCACGCGTTCGCGCTGTGACATGACCAAGCGCCGCGAGGCGGTCGATCGTTCGTTTGAATCCTGCAGCGCTTCGCTGAATATACCGGGATGAATCAGCGTTTGTTCCAGCAGACAGTTTCGCCAGTCTGGCGCGTTAGGTAAACCAGAATGACGGAGTGAGACGTAAACTGGTGGCGCGATTCAATGGTCTGTTCTTTAGCGACAAGGCCATGACTCTTTTGGATCGGCTTCCTTGGACTCTGTAGGTTATGGAACAACATCATGCTATGAGACGACATATTCATGCCAACTCGATTTCTGCATAACATAGATTATGGAATATATTCCTATCTCCCGAAAGACGAAAACCGCTGGTTAGCTAGGTTTATCACGACGCAATCGCTCGTCTTCGCCGGAGAGCGTCGCGTTGGCGTCGGCTTCGTTTCCGCATGCGTCGAGTTGGAGCTATCGAAGACATCGGTGACAAAGTCGTGGTTGGTGTCGGCTCCTCCGTTGCTTGGACCGGTGCAGGCCGAGCCTCCATGATCTCGAGAACCGCGCGTCCTTTATCAGTGACACGCCAGCCGCCGTTCATCCGCTCGATGAGACCTTGGGAGAAGATATCCAGGTCGGGCACGCGGGCCGCCAATCGTTTCGTACGCTCGCTCCAGTCCCGTCCGCTGGTCGCCAGAATCGCCATATCGCGCTTGAGTTCGGCCATGGCGGCGAACCCGCCTGGATAGCTGACCAGCACCTTGAGAACCGTCACCTGGAAGTTCACTGCCCCACCCGTACCCGGCTCCGCGAACTTACTCCCGCTACATCTTAGGAGAAGTCGATAGCCCTGTCGACCCACGACATTCACCCGCTGGTTTTTGTTGGAAATTCGCAGAGAGATCCGCGTTGGGCATGACAGTAGCTGAAGACTCCGAATTCAAGGTCCGCAAAGTATCCGCTGCACGGCGGCGCAGGCCGCCAGGGGACGCATTGCCGCCCTCACAGAGCTTCTCAAGCCGCCGCTCGTGCAGTTCGTCGCAAAAGTGAAGGACAATGTGATTGCGACCCTGGCAACGGCCGCTGTTGCGGCAATCGTCGCCTATGTTTGGTCATAGTCATATCTTCGGCTAACCGCCGCCCTTCCGGCGTCAGACCGTGAAATCGTGAATTCGATTACACGATTTCGCGCGCACGGACTCACTACTTTAACCGCCTCACTCCGCGGCTTCGGCAGGCGGGCTCTTAAGCTCCGCGAATTTCGCCGCCATCGTCGGATTGCCCCGGGTCAGCTTCTTGATCGTCACGTCCTGTGCCTTGTCATTGGCAAGGCGCAGGTTGCGATCCGCACCGATCAAGGCATCCTTGGTCTTCTGCAGGTGGTCGATCGACTTATCGATCTCGGCGATTGCCGTCTGGAAGTGCCGCGAAGCAAGATCATAGTTCTTTGAGAATGCTGCCTTGAACGTTTCGAGCTGGCTTTCAAACTGGGTGATGTCGACATTCTGCGCTTTCACGAGCGCAAGCTCGGTCTTGTACTTCAGCGAACTGATGGCCGCATTCCTCAGGAGCGTAATCATCGGCAGGAAGAACTGCGGCCGGATGACATACATTTTCGAGTAGCGGTGAAAGACATCGACGATGCCAGCATTGTAGAGCTCGTTGTCCGGTTCAAGCAACGAGACCAGGATGGCATATTCGCAGCCCTTCTCGGTCCGGTCCCGGTCGAGCTCCTTGAGGAAGTCTTCGTTCTTGCCTTTCGTGGCGGTTTTGTCACTCTCGTTCTTCATCTCAAACATGATCGAGATGATCTCTGTGCCGGCATCGTCGGAATCCCGGAAGATGTAATCGCCTTTGCTGCCAGTCCGCGCGTCGTTGTCTTTCTCGAAATACGCCCGCGGAAACGCCATCGAGCGCACCCGGTTGAACTCGGTCTCGCAGTGCTGCTCCAAGGTCTCACCGACCATCTTGGTCGAGAGGCGGGCCTTCATATCCTTGAGACGCTCGATCGCGTCATCGCGATCCTTGATCTGGGTTTCGTACTTGTCCTTGAGCGACTGCTCGGAGAGTTGCTTTTCAAGCTGCACCTGCTTGATGCCGTTCTTCAGCTCATCGCGCTCTTTCTCGATCGCACCGACCGCTTCAGTCACGGCGAGCTTCTTCTCAAGCTCGACGGCCTGAAGCTTGGCCTTCAGCTCCTGGATTTCTTTTTCCTTGGCAGCAGCAATCTTGTGCTGCTCGCTCGCCAGGAGCGCGTCAGCAAGCTCCGAGGCCGCCTTCTTTTCGCGCTCGGACTCGGCCAGCGCGTTCGCGAGCCTGTCCCGCTCCTTTTCGACGGCGCTGAGCGCTTCAGCAACCGCGAGCTTCTGGGCAACGCCACTCCCCTCAAGCTTGGACTTCAAGTCCTGGATTTCAGCGTCTTTAGCAGCCGTTGTCTTCTGCAGATCGCTGCTTACCTGGGCCTTGGCCAATTCAACGGCGCTCTGCTTGTCGCGCTCGGCCAGCTCCAGCCGTTCGTGGAGCTGCTCAGCGAAATCCGCGTCACGGACCTGCTTCAGGATATCCGCGTAACCGGACTCATCGACCTTGAAGGCCTTGTCACAGTGGGGACAGATGATCTCGTGCATGGTTCCTGGCCGGATCGTGGTGGCTGCTGTTGTCATTCAAAATGGGACGGGCCGACAGAATCGGCCGCACGAGAACAGAATTAGGACGAGCGAATTTGGAGGGTCAAGTCAAGCGCTGTGGTTTTGCGCATTTTGCTCGGGCAATCCCCCGCGCGGCGACCAACGAGGGCGCTAGGGATGAGTTGTCTCCCCTCGTCGCTGACGGCATCGAAGCCATGATCGCCTCGATCAGGGAAAGCTCGCCGTGGAAGCCGACCGTGATCCCTGGCGGGAAGCAATGAGGTTACAGATAGCGCTGGTTGGCTGCTGCGCTGTCGTGAGGTATGCTGCTCGCAGCGCTGTTAAGGGCAGCGCAGACCCCGTGCCTGAGCGGGGCCTTTTGTTTGATAAGGACTTCTGGATCGTGGAAGCCCAAAATCGTGTAATCGTGTGCCCGATTACACGGTCGCCGCTTTAACTTCAACGCCATCGTCAATTATCTTGCGCAAGAAACCTAAGAAGAAGCCGGAGATGAGTTAGACGAGATGAAATTCACGATCGGCGATGAGACTGATAAGGCGCTCTTCATCGCCCTGAAGCACGAATTTCTGCGCTGCGATGAGGCCTTCAGACAGTTCGCCTCCGCGGGGGAAGACCTAATCATGCAAGGGCAGGATCGGCGGCGGGCTTACAAGGCGCATGACGCCTACGCGAGATTCGTCCACCACCTTTATGAATTTGCGCTCTGCGCCATTGCACGCGATCGTCACGCCATTAGCACGCTGCAGGCTGTCAATGCTGACAAGTACATTGCCAGCTATTTGCAGAGTCATTGCCGAAGAGACGGGACGCCATCCTGGACGGCACGGCCCCCAGTTGGGAAAATCACATCAGCGCATTTCCCGAGAGCATCCCGCCATCACTGCCCACCGAATTTCGCCGCGCCAGGAACATTGCGCTCGCGCATGCTGGGATCAAGCGACCGAAGCTCAACATGTCGGATTTCTACGATCGGTTCCATAAGTTCCTGCACATCTTTTACAAGGATGCGCAGAGTTGGTGGGGCCGAGAGGCAGACGAATTTCCTGATCTGGAAGAGATCACGACGTTCTCGCTGATGATCTCGCAAAAGCCGCCGACCAGCTAGCGGCGAGCTGCGGCGACGATCGGGGCCGATGGGTCGTCCGACCAGCACGACCGACCAACTCCATCAGCTTGTCGAAGTGCTCCAGCGGTATGTCGGCCATGCTGGGAGCGATCCGGCGCCCCAAACTCTGGGTCGAAGCGCTGCGATCAATGCAGAGATGCAAGATGACATGGTGGTTCGGGCAAAGCCACTCGTACTCGTGATCGGGTTTATCGAAGCCATGTTCGAACTGCTCGTTCAGGGGCACGACATGGTGCGCCTGCGCGATTGGTTCGAATCCCCCGCAAACAAAGCAGGCTTGTCGGCGTCCTGGTTGAAATTCCAAACGGGCAGCAGCGATCCAAGCACGCTTTTGCGCAGAGCGCTCGGCGACCAACTTGCGCTGCACCGTGCCAATACTAGCCGCAAGCATGGCGCGCTGAGATGGATTCAGGAGCTGGTTCGCCCGCGATATCCACTCCTCAAATGTTTCGCCCTCAAGGAAGGGAAAGTTGGACGAAACTTCGAGCTTAAGTCCCTCGACAAGGGCCGCCGTGTTGACCCGCTGCATATCGGTTCTCCCGGGCCGATGATACAGAGCCGCCGCTGATTCGAGGACAGTGATTAGTGCAGACGATCGGGCAACAGCAGCGCCATCCGTGAAGGCTTCGCTGCCAGCCTGGGGCTAACGAAATGATTCGCTGTACATCAGTTCGCGGCCTTTAGCCGTCGATTGATAATACTCGGCTCTGCATAGATCGGCTTCGAGGCTTAGAAGCGCGTAGCCGTGATTGTAAACGCCTCCTCGCGTCGCGAGCCGCGACTGATCAATCAAAGCTGGTGTCTCTGTAAGACCGGAGACCGGTTTGTAGATCTCGTCAATGACGGAGACAGGGACAGCGCCGTGGCCCACGCAACGGCCTCGCTCCAGCCCGGCAAATGGCTGGTAGATGCTGAGAGTGTGCTCATGCCCCCAGAACCAGGCGGCAATCGCCTTTGTTGCTGTCATCTGCTGAAAAGCTTTGAGCAGCAAGGGATTGACTGCAGACCGCTTACCCTGCGGATCGGCGGCCCCAATGGGAGAGAAAGCAGAGAACAACTGGTGATGAGACAGCAGGATGGTCCGGCCGGAGAATTCCCTGATGCGGTCGCAGTGCCAGTCCAGCTCATCTTCTTCAAGGTAAGTGAGTGCGCCAGCGACAGCGGCCGGATTGTCATCGTGCAAACCGGTATCCATGGCGAGCAATTGCCATTTCTCGTCCGCTGATCGCAGACAGAAGAAACTGGCTGGCTGCGTGAAGGGCGCAGGGTTCAGCTTCGTTATGAGGTCGTAGAAACCCACGCCTCCACAGTACATATCGTGGTTGCCTGACAGCGAAAACACCGGCAACGCCTTGTCCTTGCGGAGAATGGAGTCGATCGGATCGATGAAGTTCGATTGACATTCCGCGGCTGTGCCCGAGTAGTAGATGTCGCCGAGATGCAAGAGTATATCGGGATGCTCATCGGCGATGCGCTGCAAGACCTCGATGGCAGGTATGGCTCCCGTGCCCCAGTCTCCCATCAACGCGATACGTGAGTTGGCCTTGATCTCGATCGTCTTCGGACCGACAGCGGGCGCCGGGACGTAAGGAATGGGCTTACGCTTGCCGTTCTCGAAAAAGCGCCTGTATTCCACCAGGGTGCTGAACCATGCGGGATCGCAAGTCCCGGCGGTGAACTCGTTCTCGAGTTGCTGGATGGCGTTGGCATCGGAGGCCGCCAGCGCTTTCATGTAGCGCCACCCCCATTCGGCACAGACCTCAGCAATGCCGGACTTCGACAGTTCTCGTGCAGAGGGCCCTGCTGGGGAAGCAGGCGCCACACCTCCCGTCGCGCGACTATATTCCCGCTCGGCGATGTCCGCCGCGATACCGGGGAGAGTGCTGACCATGGATCGCTGCAGCCCGGCACGGCTCCGGGGAGCCGCGGCCGCTCCCTTGTCGATTTTCTTGGCAATTTCAGTGACGGCCGATTGATACAGGGAAAGGAGCGGGTCACGGAAGCACTTGAATGATTCAGGCATTACCTTCGTTTTCTCCGCGAACGCGCTGCAGCCAACGCTTCAGGATCGGCAGATATTTCTGCACCTGCTCGCGGTCGCTGTCCTTTTCTTCGTTTGTGAGCTCTTCGTACGGGGTGTTGATCAGGCGTTCCCACCGAGCAACAAGCTCTGCCGGCAAGACCACTGAACCGTCGGGGCGGCGCTCGCCTTTTTCATGAACATAGCGCTGCCAGTGCGCCCAACGCCGATGCTCAAGCGCGGCAAGCTCTTCGATCAACGAGGCGAAGGATACAGTAAATTGCTTGTCGGACATCCCGCCTCCCCGGTCTCAGATGAGCTTGTCTGCTACCAATCGACGATAATGCTCGCCCAGAACTGTCAGCTCGCACGACTTGCTCTCCATCGCTGCATGCCACATGTGGGGCGCATCGACGGGCCGAACCAGATTCACTCTGACATAGTTCTGGAGCACCTTGAAGATGGCATTCCTTATCGGGTCGGGCGGCGGGATCGCTGGATCGTCGCGCTTTTCCTGTGATCTTTCCGGCTCATAGGACGGATCAAGCTGGAACTTGAATCCCGGTTGCGGGAAGTGGATGGCGAGCTGCAGAAGCTCTTCGAGAGCAATCGGCGGTGTGGCCTTGCGCAACGACACAAACGACCGGACGTTGGTCTTGAAGACGGGACGCTGACCACCCCATGGTCCCAGCGATTGGTCGATATGGGCGTATACGCTGCCGGGCGTGACATCGCCAACCAGATTGGCCGCCGCCCCGTTCAATGCATCGACAAGCAGGTTGGTGAACACGCCCGGCGCCCCGTTCCCGCCCTCGTATGAGTATTGGTTCTCGGTCGACGCGGTCAGAAGCGTCATGCCCTCGCCGATCTCCGCGAGACCGCCTTTGCCGGCCTGGTTGCCCGCGATTCCGCCATGGCAGCTATCCAGGATGATGATCTTGTTCGCCGCTTTCGATGCCTTCGCGAACGTCATCACATCACTGAGCGCCAGTCCGTCATCGCCGTCCCGGCAATCGCTTGCACAAAGGTAGCCGCCGGTCGTGTCGACGTACCCATGGCCGGCGAAATACAGGAGAGCGATCTCGGAAGGGTCTGCGAACAGTGCCTCGATGGCGTCTCGCAGCGCCCGCCGGGTGATCAGGTTGTGAGCGCCGGTGGCGGTCAGCACCTTCGGTGTCGTGAAATTCGTTGTTCCGTCAGCATTTCGGGCCAGAACGCCGGCTACCGCATCTGCATCACTCACACATCCGCTGAGCGGGGTGAGGTCGTGATAGTAATCGACGCCAACGATAAGAGCCTTGCGCATGTCCGGCTTACAGGGAGTCAGGTCGACACGCCCTGAATCTCCGTGCGGTCATCGCTGTAGGCCCAGATTCCACGAATCTTCTTGCCCTCTTCCTTCGCGCAGGCGATTTCCCACTTCTGCCCGGTCGAGGAGGTCGAGTTCTTGCTGACGAGGACGATGACGCCATCGGATCGGCGAATGCGCGTCCGCACCTTGTCTTTCCAGCCGCTGTCGTACGTCTCCTTCACCGACATATCGATGAACTCGTACGGAGCGCGCGGATGAAGAGACTGCCCCTTCAGCAAATCGCGTTGCTTCACGTCCTCGATTGCAAAGGCAACAAAAACAACTTTCGTGGCAGCCATGCTGTCTTCTCCTGATACCAAGGTTTGTTGCTCAAGGCTGCCCGAGAGAAGCCTTCAATGACGTATGAAACGATCGGAAGCCTTGCGCGCGGGCCGTCAATCGATCGCCCTTTTGGACGCGATTTTCGACCAGCAGTTCTGCGCGTTTTGATTCTCGGACATAGGCGTCAAGGTCCGCCCTTGTGCGGAGGTAAGGCCATTTCTGCAGAAATTCCGGCACCGTGGCGTTGCCGGAAACGAACGAGGCCAGAAATCGCTCTTTCTCGGTCGCGACCCCGATTTCCCACGGCACCCACCAGGAGGCTTGGGTTTGCGCACTGATGACCGCCAGCAACTGGGTGCACTTTTCCATTTGGGCCCGGATGTAGTCAGCGAGATCCGGCCCACTCTTTCCCAGTTGCGCGTCGATGACGTCCAGGTAGACGAAGAGGCCATTGGCGGTAAGATGTGCCGCAATGGCGCCAGCTTGCTCCGTGTCCTCTTTTTTGTGTGAAATAAAGACCTTAATCGGCATCATTTCCCTCCTGCCCGCGGGAACATTTATAGAACAAGGGCCGAGGGTGCAACCCTTGCTGCGCAGGAGGGGAACTTTTCCACAGAGGTAGTGGAGCAGGCAGCGGGTTACGAGGATTTTTGCCCGCCAAAGCGGCAATAAAACCGGCAAATCATGCTGTCTTAACTTATCTTAGTGCCTCTGTTTGCTTTACTATTTGGCGGCAAAGAAAGCGGCAAAATGAACGTATCAGCGATGGAACCCCTCCTGCCCGACGACCGGCAGGAACTCGAAGACCTGGCCACTGACCTGGTTGCCAAGGCCAGCACCCTGGCCGGCCGCCTTCATCCCGTCATGCGGGGTTCCGTCGGCGACCTGGTGCGTTCGATGAACTGCTATTACTCGAACCTCATCGAGGGCCACAACACCTTGCCTATCGACATCGACCGCGCCCTTCACGACGACTTCGCCAGGGACCCGGAGCGCCGCAACCTGCAATTGGAGGCGCGCGCCCACATCGAGGTGCAGCGGATGATCGATCGCGGTGAAGCCCCCTCGCCCGTGCTATCCGTCGACTTCATCGTCTGGACGCACAAAAACTTCTGCGAACGCTTGCCCGAGGAGCTGCTCGTCGCCGAACACCCCACCACTAAAGCGAAGATCAAGATGGTCCCGGGCGAGCTGCGGAAGGACCACGTCAAAGTAGGCGCGCACATCCCGCCCCCTCCCGCAGACCTCCCCGCGTTCTTGGCGCGGTTTGCCGAAGGCTATTCCTCAAAGCATCTTTCGCGGCTGCGCAAGATCATCGGCGTTGCCGCTTCCCACCATCGGTTGGCCTGGATACACCCGTTTCTTGACGGTAACGGCCGAGTGACGCGCCTGTTCTCGCATGCGCTCTTGCGCGAGCTGGATGTCGGTTCTGAGCTGTGGGCCGTTTCGCGCGGGCTGGCGCGACTCGTCGCCGATTACAAGGCCAACCTACAGGCGGCTGACGAACCGCGACGCGGCGATCTCGATGGGCGCGGCAATCTCACGATGGCCGGGCTCATTGATTTCTGCAAATTCTTCCTGACGACCTGCGTCGATCAGGTTGACTTCATGGCCGGGCTTCTGGAGCCAGAAGAACTCCTCAGGCGTATGGAGATTTGGACAGAAGAGGAAACCCGCGCAAAACGGCTGCCAAAGGGCTCCTGGCCTTTACTGCGTGAAGCCGTCATGGCTGGTGAGTACGCGCGAGGCCACGCGCCGGCACTCACGGGCTATGAAGAGCGACAGGCTCGGACCGTCCTCAATGCACTTATTGAAAAGGGCTACCTGGTCTCGCCGACCACGCGCTCACCTGTGAAGCTCGGGTTTCCGACAGCCCTCGTCGATCGATGGTTTCCAAGACTGTATCAACCTGCCGTCTAAAGCCGGGCAGATGAGCCATAATTCGTCGCGAGATACCTCCGGCTTGGGCGTTCCGCCGGCCCACCCTCGACTGTCGCCAGTATCCCACAAGGATTTCCCTTTGCAATTTGACGTAACTCCCGGCTTTCTCCACAATCGCGGCGAGAAGGAAGAATCATATGGCAACAAAGAACAGAATTTTCATCGCTTTCGCCGTCGAGGACAAATGGGCCCGGGACTACCTGGTAGGCCAAGCCAAGAACGAGAAGAGCCCATTCGAATTCGTCGACATGTCAGTGAAAGAGCCCTGGGACGAACAATGGAAAACAAAGTGCCGGTCGCGCATCAAGGGCTGCGACGGCACGATTGCGTTGGTTAGCAAGAACACCAAGAACGCGGCCGGCCAGCTCTGGGAGATCAAGACGTCGAAAGAAGAAAAAGTTGCCGTTCGCGGCATCTACACAACGTCAGATGAGCGCCCGACCTCCCTCCCCGCCGAGCTTTCCGGCGTGTCGGTTGTTGGGTGGTCCTGGGCCAACATCAAAGCCTTTCTCGACAAACTGTGAGCAAGCGCGCCTTACTCGTCGGCATCAACGAGTACGACAACGTCACGCCGCTTGGTGCCTGCGTTGCGGACGTGCAGGCTATGGACGAGCTCATCAGCTTTCATGCAGATCAGTCGAGGAACTTCGACACCCGTCTGCTGACGAGCCCGGGCAAACAGCGCGTAACTCGGGCGACGTTGAGGACGGCATGGGACGATCTCTTTGCCGGGTTCAACGGTGATGTCCTGTTCTATTTCTCCGGCCACGGCGCGACCACGTCGACGGGCGCTTACCTAGTCACCCAGGAGGGTAGCGAGGGCGATCCCGGTCTGGCCATGGATGACCTGGTCAATCTCGCCAACAAATCCAAGGCGAGTACTGTTCTTCTCATCATCGACTGCTGCTTCAGCGGTTCGACCGGCAATATCAATCCCTTTCAGAACGGCGGGATGGAAAAGGTCCTGCTGCGAGAGGGCGTAACGGTTCTTGCGGCGTCCCGGTCCGACGAACCTTCTATGGAGGTCAACGGTCACGGCGTTTTCACGAACCTCGTGTTGGGCGCGTTGCGTGGCGGTGCTGCGGACGTCCGCGGCCGGGTTTCCGCGGCCTCGATCTATGCCTACGCTGAGGCCGCGCTGGGAGCTTGGGATCAGCGTCCGCTGTACAAGTCTCACGCGGCGCATCTTGAGCCCGTGCGGCTTTGCGAACCTAAGGTCGACCATCGGACGCTGCGCGAGCTGGCGAGGTATTTTTCAGGGCCGGAGCACGAGTATCAACTCGATCCGACCTTCGAAGAGACCAACGTCGGGGCGGCAAAGCCCGAGAACGTCGCCATCTTCAAGAAGCTGAAGCAGTATCAGATCGCGGGCTTGGTCCGGCCGAAAGTCGGAACGGATCTGTATTGGAGTGCTGAGCGGTCGGGCTTTGTGCTTCTCACCGACCTCGGAAAGTTCTACCTGCAGCTTGTTCAGCGGGGTCGACTGTAGGCCCCCTGCTCTACGAGCATGAGCGCCAATAACGGGAGTGCGTTGACATGGCCGGCTTCGAGGACACTCGGCTTTTTCCGTACTACCTCAACAGCCGGCGCCTTGGCTTGCTCGCTGACGTCAATTTCGCAGTCGAAGCGCAAAACCCCCTCGTCGAAAATTCGGGCGAACGGGTACTGGCAATGAGAGACGTTACCGCCACGGCTCAAGAGCTGCTGCGACACGGTAGGTTTCCAAATCTCACCGAAGTTGTTGCCATGAAGGACGTCGAAGGCAAACGCGTCCTGGGTTTCGTGTGGGGCGTATTTTCGTTTTCCGGCGCAGCCGAGGCAAGCAGGCGGGCGCAAAAAGGAAAGCTGCCCAAGAACGCGACCCTAAGAGGAAACATACCTCTGGCGACAACCGAATACGAAATGTTTGGCGAAATGAGCAACGAGCATTTCTTCTCGGACACCTCGGTCGGGGTATTGAAGGGCAAGAAGCGCATGCTTGTTGCCGGCCACTTCGAATTCAATGGTCAAAAGGCCGAAGTCTTTCCTTACATCATCGGCGAAGAGATTGAAGGCGCTGTCCTTCCCATGCCCATCGCCACATCGATCCGCATCTATCCGCAGCAAATTGACCAATTCTCACGAGTTGAGCAGAGGCCGCAGCCAACAGCCGCTGACCTCAGAGCAATCGAGAGCATGCCCGAAGCAGCGGTCAAACAGGCCTTCGCCGACATCATTGGGGAGCCTTACGTGTCGAAGGATTGGGGTGGCGAGAAATCCGACCTGCAGACCGCGCGCTTGACGATCGACGACAAGCCGACGTCGGCAGCCTTTATCTTTAAAGGACCGTCCGTACCTGGCCCACTCCATCCCGGCAACATGGGCAAACGCGGCGATCAGCTCATCCGTGCGTTCGAAGAGCCGGTCGATCTAATCGTGGTGCAGCACTGCAACAAAATTGAGAACACAGTGGTTCGAGTCACGGAGAGCCTTGCTTACGATCCGCGCCGGCCACGACGGTACTGCATCATCGACGGTGCCGAGACAGCGCAAATTTTGTCTGCCTACGGCAAGCTGAACGGATAAAGCGAAAGGTAGCCTTACGATGGTCCCAGACCGTGTCGGAGCCAGCCTTTGGAAATCGCTTCCCGGCGTGTCATTGGAGATGAAGCCGAACATCGCAAAATCGCAAATGCGACTAGCGCCAGCGCGCCTGCTGATCTCTGAAGCGCTGCGTCGACGTCCGGTCATCATCCGCCTCTTCGGCCTCCTCGATTTCGAGCCAGAGCATCAACAGCGCATATCCGTCCTGCTGAGGATACACCTGCTCGAAGAGCTCCGCCCGTTGCCCTTGCTTGAGGTCGACCCAAAGCTCGGGAATGATCGATGACAATTCGCTGGCGACGCGCTGGCGCACATCCTTCGCGTAGAAGCTAGATGCCCGCGGCACGGGCTTGCCGTAGGCTGCCGAAATCCATGGGAATGTCGGTCCCTTGTGGGCGCGTCGGACGATGCCGTCCTTGATCACCACGATGGCCAGTTGTTCGGGGTGATAGCGGGCGTAGGCGCGGGCGGCCGCCTCTTTGCTGACGTCGAAATGTTTCGCGACCAGAGGGATGTGTGCAAGCGTCGGATCACCCTTCGGGATGAATTTCCGCAGCGACGGCGGCGGGATCAGGAGAAGGCCGGAGAACTCGTTCGCCTCGGCCTCCATGCGAGCATAGCGGTCGCCCTGGTCGGCCGACCATTTTGCCATGTCGGCCCGTGAGCAAAGGAATTTGCCGGGCTCTACCGGCTTGTGAGACACAATTAAGAAGTGCCCCAGCTCATGCCCGATGGTGAATCTGCGGCGCCCAGAAGGCGCCGCGCGGTTGACGAGGATGAAGCCAGTCGAACGGGCGTCGTCGGTCACAAGGCCGCCTTCAAAGCCCTCGGTCTCAAGCGGCGCGATCTTCTCGATATCGAGCTGCTTGGCCAGCTCTTCAATCGGCACCGGTATCGGCAGGCCCTTCTCGACGGACAGTATCTTGGTGACGAGGCCCATCGGTGAGCCCGTGTCGGCCAAGTCCATCCGCGAGATCTTCATGGCTACCCCTTGGGCTTGCGGCTCTTCAGGTGATCCATCATGGCCTGAATGGCCTGGCGGTCGGCAGGACTCAGCTCGTTCAACTCACGATACATGGCCACGACCTGCGGATCGGCCCCCTCGCCTGTCGGATTCTCGCCGATCAAGTCGGCGACGCTGACGTCGAAGCATTTCGCCAGCCTGGTCAGAAGCTCGATGGACGGATTGCTGCTCTTGCCGGTCTCGAGGTCCCAAATGTGCGCCTTCGACGCGCCGACCTCATCAGCAACATCTTGAAGTGACTTCTTTTTTTTGAGTCTTAATTCTTTGATTTTTGAAGCCAGCGCCATTCAGACCTCTCGTCGAATCGTAACGGCGCGGTTTAGGACCGCGCCGCTATCAGACGATTTTGTACCACACCAGTTGACGGGACGCAAACTGTACAGATATAGTTGTACGGAATCGTCGACTCAGTGTCGGGGATAGAAAGGATCAGTTTCGATGACTAAGCACTGCAATAGCGGCCTGGATGATCGCTGCCGCGACCAGGATGGCGAGATTCGCCAGAAGCGTGGCGACACCCTCGTGGGCACTCTGCGCAAGACCTACGGGCCCGACTTCGCGCCCAGCGTCCGCAGCGACATGCGCCTCGACATGCTGCGTGAACGCATGGGCGGCGCATCGCTGTCGCAGATTGTCAAAGGCAAGTAGGAGACGCAGCGTGGCTAGATGCACAGCACCAGTAGAAGGCCATCGCTCAGCCAGCGCTGCGGCGAACTGCCCGGCATGCCGGGGAAGTTGGGGGCGCCGCTACGGTGGCCACAGCTACAGCTCGTACTCGCCCCCATCTTACTACTCGTCCCCGTCGTACTCTTCGTCAGGAAGCAGCTCGGGCGGCCGAAGCAGCGGCGGTGGGTCTGGCAGTCGCGTAAGGGCCAGATGGTCGCGACCCGGCTCATCCGTGCTGTACACGCCGACCGAGGTGCGCGAGCTCACTCCAGTCCGCGAGGCCGTTGAGAAGCAAGCGACCCTTGACCTTCGAGATATGTTTCTTTGCCATGCGTGGGACGACCGGCAGGGCGCAGCCAAACAATTGCACGATCTGCTTGAGGCACGAGGCGTCAAAGTATGGTTCAGCGAAAAGGACGTTGGCCTTGGCGTTCCATTGATGCGCGCCATCGACAAGGGCCTGGCGAACTCGCGGATTGGGATCGTATTGGTGACCCCTGCGTTGCTGCAACGCCTCCCAAAAGAGAGCATCGCCGACAAGGAGCTTTCGGTACTGCTCGCCGGTGCGCGCATCGTTCCCGTTGTCCACCAGACGACGTATGAAGCTCTCAGGAACATCAGCCCTATGCTTGCCTCTCGGACCGGTCTCGACACTGCAGAAGAGTCGATGGCGGACGTCGCCACCAAACTCGCCGAGCTAGTTGCCCTCCCTTAGCGCGATTTCCAAAGCGGCCGGCCGGAATTCGCACAAGCAGTGCGCGCGCTGACATGGCTGCGGTTAGGCCTTCAGGCCCGTGGAGCACTACGAAATCACACGGTACTGGGGCCGCTGGGCCGGTTTACGGAATATTAATTTCACGTATCATAGCTACGTAAATCGCCTAAAACTTAAACTCGCGCTTGGTTTGAAAACTCGCTATTTTACGTAGTATGGCGACGCAATTACTAGGAAAGCTAAACCACCTCCGCCGGGATCTCCCGGAGGGGCTGCTCGTTGACGCGGCTTGGCTGAGCAAGCACGGCTACTCCACCAGTTTGGTCAGCAAGTATGTCGCGGCCGGCTATCTCGAACGGCCGGCCGGCCGTGTGTACCGGAAGCCGCGCGGCGCCTTGAGCTGGGAGCAGGCCGTCATATCCCTTCAGACACTTCTTTACCGCACGCCGCTGGCCGTCGGCGGGCGAACGGCGCTGGCGCTTCAAGGCTACGAGCATTACCTGCCTCGCGTCACGCAACAGGTGCACCTCTACGGACCATCCGCGCCACCCGGTTGGCTCTCGAAGCTTCCCCTCTCCGTCCACTTCGTCTTCCACAACAGCACCAGGTTCTTCTCGCCGGAAGCGAGCCTGCCGCCCCAAGGCGATCTCAACCGCGCAAACGTCGCGGCCGAGAAGGAAGCGGCCGAAAAGGGCTTCGTCATCCAGTCATGGGGGCAATGGCGCTGGCCGCTGGTGATCTCTTCGCCGGAGCGGGCGCTCCTCGAAGTGCTCGACGAGCTTCCCGATCACGAGAGCTTCGAGGCCGTGGACAAGCTGGTCGAGAGCCTCTCGACTCTAAGCCCCAGGCGCATGCAGACATTGCTGAAGGCGTGCCAAAGCGTGAAGGCCAAGCGGCTGTTCTTCTTCTTTGCCGATCGCCATTCGCATGCCTGGAAAAACAAGATAAACAAGGATCACGTCGATCTCGGAAGCGGCAAGCGCATGCTGGTCAAAGGTGGCGTGTTCGACCGCACCTATCAAATCACCGTGCCGAAAGGGCTCGATGCCGTTTAGCGACCAGTATCGCAGACAGGTCACTCTGCTAATCCGCGTCGTCCCGCTGGTCGCGCAGGAAGACTGCTTTGCGCTCAAGGGCGGGACCGCGATCAATCTCTTCGTCCGCGACCTGCCCCGCCTGTCCGTCGATATCGACCTCACCTATCTGCCGGTGCAGCCGCGCGACCAATCGCTCAAGGAGATCGAAGCCGCGCTCAGGCGCATCGCCGGCCGCATCAAGGCGCAAATCGCCGGGTGCCAGGTCACGGAAGGCTCGGCCGAACGCCGCGTCAACAAGCTGTTCGTCCAGCTCGGCGCCGCGACCGTCAAGATCGAGGTGACGCCGGTCCTTCGCGGCTGCGTCTATTCCGCGAAAACGCAATCCGTGACCGCGACCGTCGAGGACGAATTCGGCTTCGCTGAAATCCAAGTCGTCTCGCACGCCGACCTCTATGCCGGAAAGCTGGTCGCGGCGCTCGATCGGCAGCATCCGCGCGACTTTTTCGACGTGCGCGCTTTGCTCGCCAACGAGGGCATCACCGACGATCTGCGAAAGGCCTTCGTCGTGTACATGCTCAGCCATCACCGACCGATGGCGGAAGTCCTCGATCCACCGCGCCGGGACATGAAGGACGACTACGAACACGGCTTCGTCGGGATGACCGAAGTGCCCGTCCCCCTCGCCGAACTGGAAGAGACGCGCGAGGTGATGATCAAGGCTATCGTGGGCGACATGCCGGACGCGCACCGGAAATTTCTGGTCAGCTTCGAACAGGGCATGCCGGAGTGGGATCTGCTAGGGCTGCCCGGGGTGCCCAATCTTCCGGCCGTCAAATGGCGCCAGCTCAATCTCGACAAGCTCTCCAAGGAAAAACGTGAGGCGCTCGTAGCCGCGCTGGAAAAAGCGCTCGGCGTATAGCGGCTCGCTGCCGCACCTGATTGTTCGAAGCCTTCAGCTCACATCGATCGGGACGTGCGTCACACGTCTTTGCCGAGCGCAATCAGCATGTCCCGCCGCCACCAATTCTCGAAACCCCACGGCTTTTCGTTGATGCGCGTCTTTCGGCGAAGGCATGCGGGCAAGCGGTCTTCCGCGCTCCAACCTCATCTCACCACCAAGCTCGCCGCCGAATCCAAGTCCTATGCGGAGGCTTGGGGTCGCATCGACGGATCGCTGAAGACGCTTGGCATGGATCACATTGACCTGATGCTGATCCACAGCCCACAACCTTGTACCGAATTCAGCGACGGCGGTCACTTCGACGGATGCAACCTGGACGTTTCGCCTCCCGCTGCGCATCGGTGATATTCGGACTTCGCAGCGGCACTTCGCGGGAATCTTCGTTTCGCTAGCTGATGGAGCCCAGATCATCCTCGGATCCAATTATCTTGTTCGTTCACCGTCTCGTTTGTAATCGCGCCGGTCAACGTGGCCCGCCTGCTCTGCCCCGCGACGCCGGCTGCTGGCAAGCTCCGAAAGCTCATTCTTCAGCGCATGACGGCGGGTTTCGACGGCAGGCATGTCGTTGACGAATTGCCGAACTTGGCGAGCTAACTCGTGATCCGCTGCCACGCCGGAGCGCTGCAGCTCAGCAGCATAGTCGAGATATCGCCGCCGGATCGCGTCCTGACGTGACTTGGTCTGCTCGTCCCAAGGATGTTTGGCAGTACTGCCGCCCCTAACCTCCGAAATCACCTCCTTACGAGCGAGCCGATCGACATCGGGCGTGATTTTTCGCTTGCGTAAAGCGAGCACCGCGCCGCGATCGGCCTTTCGAACCCGCCCGCGGGTACGCCGCGGCGTTGCCTCCGCCGCGATCCCGCGAAGCCGGAGTTCGCCGGCAAACCGTTCTCGCCAGGCTTGCAGATCCGCCTTGCGCGGGTTGAGGCGCTTGCCGTCATGACCCAGGGACCGAACGGTCAAGTGCACGTGGGGATGCTTGTCGTCGAGGTGCTGGACGAAGACGTAGTCGTGATTGTAGCCGAACGTCTCGGTAGCAAATGCCCGGGCTGAATCCTTGACTGCGACGGCATCGGTGCCAGCCGGCATCGACAGAATGATGTTGACCGAGAGTGACCCATCGCGGCGGCGCTTGTCGTCGAGACCGGCATCATCCTCCCAGCGTTGCTGCAGATCTTTCAATCCGGAACGATCCGCCAGTGTCGCGCCCTGCTCTGTTTCCGCATCGAGCTCGCCGTTTCTCGTGATGTACGAGAGGTGCGACTTGAGATGCGCCACGCCCTTGGTGCGACCGGTGATCTTGACCATCACCTCTGGTGCTCGGCGCACGATGCGTTCGAGCTTTGCACGCATCGCCGGCGTAAGGCGGCTAGGACCGGCCGGATCGGGGATATCCCACTCGGCCCGTCGTGGGCGCCGATTGGGCGTTTCCCAGACATACGAGATCGGCGGAAGTTCGGAGGTCAGGTCGGCCGGCCGCGGCGCGGCGCGTCGGCTCATCGCCGCCCATCCCAATAATCCGCGTTGCCATTCAACGCGTTACGCAATTGCGCGAGCTCTCTTTCAATGACCCATTTGGCCTCTTGAATTGCGGACAGATCGGGCTCAACCGCCCTGCCCTGCAGTACACTGATGTTTGCGGCACGCGCGATCTGGTTGATGTTTCCCCCGATCTGGTTGAGCTCGCGAACGACCGCGCGGAGCGCGGAATGCTCGTCCGGGGAATGCTGCACAGGCGATCCCAACCGCGAGCGCACCAACGCGGCAATCCAGCCGGTGCGGGTCATGCCACGCTGATGTGAAACTTCCGCGAGCTGCCGCATCTCGCTCTCGCGAAATCGCACCGTCACCTTTTCCGGCCGTCCGACCGGCAACGCGAAGATGCGCGGCTCTGGTGCAGCTAGTGCATCAGCAATGAGACGCCGCAGCAGCGCGGATTTGCCGCCCTGGGTAGCCGCAAAAGCGGAGAACTGCGCCGCGACTTCGTCGGAGACGCGAAGCGAGATCAGAGCCATGCGCTCCAATCCCAATTGCGATGTAATACATCGCTGGCGCGAAGCCTATCCTGCACTAGAAAGCAAAAATTTTTGCCCTTAGATGTTGGTTCAAACCAACACTCTCCGCATTCAGCGCTCGCCAAGGCAAAGCGATCGAGGGCCCCTGCCCTCTGCGCCGAATTCTGCTCGCGGCGCTCGCCTGGCGTAGTAGCCATCGCGAATACCGATCCGCCGGCAAGCGAGGAAACGAAGGCACTAACTGACACTGCCACTGTGGACCGCGACTTTCCAGCAGCCTGCGGCCTCTCTACGGCGCTATGGGAAGCGCGTTCGGCCTTCGGCTGCTGCGCTAACGCGCCATCCTTCGGATGGGAAAGTCGCTCCGCCAGCGCGCATCGATAGTCTGCCGCCGCGGCAGCGAAAGTGTCGAACGAGTTCATCTCGACAGGATCTCCTCGATTGTAAGCGCCGATGCTGGAACTTCTTGTTCGTGGTCCGCGCCGTCGACCAACACCACAGCGTGACGTGAGCCTTGCGTCGCGAGCCGATCGACAACAAGCTGTCCGAGCCGGTTCTGGTACCGAACCCTGATCGCCAGCGATGCTGCCGATCTCGATTGTGAAACGACGCGAGTTTTTGGCTGATCCTCCGTTGCCGCTTCGCGGTCTTTCACAGCGTTGCGCGGAAGCACCGCTTCCGGGAGGGGATCGGAGTTTTCGGATCGAGGTCGCCCAACCGGAAATTCGATCCGGGGATTGGCGCGGCCGCCCTCCCCGCGAACGCCCCGGGCCAGTTGTCGAGCCTGTGCGTCGGTAAAGCTGTCCTGCGTCGCGCATCGCCGTTCGATCTCGTCAGGATGCGTGCGCCAGGCCTGGTAGAGTTCATAAAGAGCACGGATCGAGCTGCCCTCAAGGCGCGCCCGAAGGAAGTCCGGCATGGCTTGAACCGACGCGTAACGCGATACCCAGTCTCTTGGCTTGCCGAGCTTGCGCGAGATCTCCGCCTGGGTATCTCCGGCGTTCAATCGGTCTGCGATGAACCTGGCGATCTCAGGCGCACGCAAATCATCGCGCTGGATATTCTCGATCATCTGAGCGTATCGGTCGGGTGAAGCGACGTCTTGAACGAAGGCGGGAATTTCACGCAGCCCTGCGCGCCGCGCAGCGCGGTACCGGCGCGCGCCCATGGCGATGACGTAGCGTCCATCTTCACTACAACGGCGAAGCACGACGGGTTGCAGCACGCCATGTTCGGCAACCGATTGGGAGAGCTCCTCCAGTTCCTGTTCGCTGAAGGTGTGGCGTGGTTGATCGGGATCCTCGTCAATGCAATCAATCGCGACCAAGAGCGGCCGCCCGGCTGCTGCGCTAGGGTTTGCCGCGACGTCGACGAGCTCCTTGAAGCTGAAATCAAGCGTCATTCGTCGTCTCCTGATCGAGCCGTTCTACGATCTTAGCGAGAACCGCACGGATTTCCCGACCGGCTTCTTGCGCCGAGCGACGCTTCAAGCTCCACACCGGCACCCGTTCCGCAACGGCTTCGGCATAGCCGTCCCGTGCAACGATCTGGCCTGGGAACACGTACTTGCCCGCTTCGCGCAACAACTGCTCCAAGTGTGTTCGTTGACGCGGCGACTTGGTATTAAAGTTCGACGGCAGCAGGCCGAGGAATCGCGTGTCCTGACGACCGTAGCGTCGTTGCACACCGATCACGGTCTGCATCAGGGCTTTGACGCCCTTTACGGAATAATCTTCCAGGTAAATCGGCGCCAACACGTGCGAGGCGGCGACCAGGCAAGCGACACTGCGAAGGCCAAGCGATGGCGGGGTGTCGATCACGCAAACATCGAACCGGGCGGCGGCATCGGCGAGATTCTGCTGCAGGGTCAAGACAGCTGCAGCATTGCCGCGATCGATATCCGTCAATGAGCTGTCGGCCGGCGCCAGTGTGATGCCGTTGTTTTCGCCAGCGACAAACCGGGTCGCCGGCTTGAAGAGGTCCGCCGCCGAAATTGACCCTCTATGCTGCTTGAGCGTGTCGGTCGCGTTGCCCTGCGCATCAACATCGATCATCAGAACCCGGCGGCCCGCTTCCGCCATAAACCAGGCCAGATGCACGGCAAGCGTCGTCTTGCCGACGCCGCCCTTCTGGTTGTTGATGACGATCGTGTTCACCGGGTCGACCTTGGTGCAACCATCTGCGCCCGTTTCATCCATGTTCCTCCAGACCGTGCTTCGCCTGCCGGGGCGGTCCTGATCAAACCGGCCTCTTCATCCTGGGTGTTGGTTTGAACCAACGCCCACTGCGAACCAGCACGCGGCAGGATCCTGAAAGCCAGGCACAAAATCCCCTGCCAGAAGAGTCAGGTGGGCCGAGCCACATAGGAACGAGGCGCTCACTCGAAATGAGTTCGCATCGATTGGGCAGGCGCACACCGGAGTTGAAGCAAGACAACGAAAGCCAAATGCGTGTGCCCCTAGCCGTGTTGGTTCAAACCAACACGTTCTGAGGCAGCGCCACCTCGCAATCTCCGTATAGTGTGGGAAGACGAGTCGGAGCCGACGCCCACCAAACCTGGACGGCGGTTAGAAACGCGCGGCGCCCTCGGGCGCAAATACGTCATCAACCTGCTGATGCTCTACCAGTCGATCGGCCAGATGCGCGAAGCTTATGGCGGCCGCGGTGCGACGAGCAAATGGTTCGAAAGCGGCGTCCTGGATCTCGTTCTCGGCGATCAACGATCCCGAGACAGCGGCCTATATCGATGCCCGCGGCGACGCGACCTTGGAGGTCGATCGGCTCACCCAGTCCTCGCAAATGTCAGGTTCGTCGCGGACACGATAGAAGCAACTCGCCCGCCGCCCGCTGATCATGCCGCACGAAGCTGCGCATGCGAACCGACGAACAGATCATCTTCACGGCCGGCAAGCCGCCGCTGCGATGCGGCCGCTGTTTTCACCGACGCACGCCTGCATGTCGGCGCGTCAGAACCAGATGGCGAGGTTCTACCGGAAACAAGGCTCCGGGACTTGAATGAGGATCGCAAGATGTGTCCGAGGCCCGCGAGAGGATCGTCACGCGCATGCGCGGAGACCGCGCGCGGGCTCCGGGAGCGCCGCGTTGGCGGCGCGAGTAGAGCCGTCCCCGAAGGGGCTCGCCCCATGCCCTCGGAGCGGTTATCGCGAGGAAGATGGTTCCGGGAAATTGGCGCGCAGGTACTCGGTCGCCGCCTCCGCCGTCGCGAACGAAGCGAGTTCCAGCATCTCCTCGTCGGGCCGCTGCGGCTGCCGGATCACCGTGACCCGGCCTTCGTCAAGACAGGTACGGGGGTGCTCGCGGAACCGCAGCCATTCGGCCTGCTTGGCTTCGGCCAACGCGCAGGCAGCATCATAGTCATCCGCAATGCCAAGATGGGTCGAGCGGTCCCATGCTCCGCCGTTCAGGCACCGAACCTCGATGCGACCATCCGGACGGGTGAGGCCGTAGGGACGATCCCACCACTGATCGAGCTGTGCCTTGCTCCGCGCTTCGTTCGGCGTCGCGTCAAAGGCCTTGGGCAGTTTCGGGTCGAGTGGAATCCGGCTCGGCATGGCGTCCTCTGATCGGACCGAAAATGCCAGAGAACGGGCCAGAATGGGAGCTGAATCTGGCCGGACCGACACGCCAAATGGCTGATGCTCGTCGTCGGCGCCGCTACAACAGCCCCCATCGAGGGATCGCGCGTGCACCTGCAATCGACCTATCAGGAAAATGAATCGATCGCCCTTGTTCGATTCAACAATCCAATTGGACACAGATTCCAGATGACGGAAGAATCGCTGCATGCCTCAGCTTCCGCCGGACCCTGTCCATCTTCGTCGTGTCGACGCAGCCCGCAATATGCGGCGGTTCTACCTTCTGTCCTTGCAGCCAACCCTGTTCGGCGGCGTGGCGGTGGTCCGCAACTGGGGCCGGATCGGCACGAGCGGTCAGACGATGATGCAAACCTTCGACGACAGCGCGAGAGCCGACGAGGCGTTTGACTGGCTCGAGCGAACAAAGCGACGCCGGGGCTATGCCCCGGCGGTGCAAAACCGCTGATCGGCGGGCGATGCGTCGCCGAACGTGGTTGGCTGGGTGCGTTGCCGGATCAGCTCGGCGAGTTGCGCTTCGAGCGCCTTGCGCTCCGCGGGGCTGAACAGGCAGTCGCGCAGCTCGGCGCGCAGTTCCTCGATAACGTCGACCGTCATGATCTTCTCTCCGTTCAAAGGGAAGAAGGCCCCGCCTCGCGGCGGAGCCCTCTTGGGAGGCTCAGTCCCGGTTCGGCCGGGACCAGATCAGTTGGAGGCCTTCCGCACCCTCGACCTCGGTCAGGGTGGCGTAGATCGGAGCGGGGAAGCTCGGATCGTCCAGCTTGACGGAGAGGTAGTCGCGCTCGGTGTCCTTGGCGGTCTTCTGCCAGGCCGCACCCAACTCGACGTTACCCGAGTAGATGCGGAAGTGCGGTCCCTTGTCCGAAGGATTTTCGACGCGGATCAGCTTGGCCTTGACGTTGAGGTTGAGGGTGAAGCCGTTTTAGGTCAGTTGGCAACCGTCTTTCTGAAATGAAGCGGTTGATCCGATAGCGACATTTTCTGAAGGACACTTCTACAGTGTCCTGTTGTCGGATTTGCGACGCCCCGAGATGGGGCGCCGCATCCGAGCGGTGGCCGCATCAGCGCGACCAGACCAATGCGTAGCCGTCATCGACCGCGACGAGGTTGGCGTAGATCGGCGCCGGGAAGGACGGGTCGTCGAGCTTGACCGAGTGGTAGACGGTGTTGTTGTCCTTGGAGGTCCGCTGCCACGCGGCACCTATCTCGACATTACCGACCACCACGCGCAAGTTCGGAGCCTTCTCGTTCTCAGAGGGTTCGGCCGGAAGGAAGCGCGCCTTGAAATTGAGCGAGAGCGTCTTGATGGTGCCGGTGTATGAGCCGTCTTCGGCGCGGGTGAAGGTGCCAATCTGAGCCATAGTGATCTCCTGTTGCTGTTTCCAAGCCCGCGACCATCGCGGCCTTGATGGCGATCTTTGAGCGCCGCAACGACCGACCTGCAGCCTCTGGCCCGCAGCGTCAGCGGAGGATGGCGGGCTGAGCGATCTTGTTGCCTCGCGAGGAATGCCGCCGCTTGGCGGCAGGGGAAGAAGATCGCGAACGAGCCATTGCGGGTAAAGGTCGGCGAGCGCAGCGAGCGTATTGTGGCGCGTGATCCCCCAGAAAAAGGCCGGTATGGACGTGGGCTAAGCAACCCAACAGGAGAGCATTGCTCAAAGGCCCTCACTACCGCCGCGACGGCGACATCACCGCGGCAACAGTAGCGCGATCGAAGGTACGGCGGGTTGATCCCGCGACCCCGATCCAACGGAGAAGGCTCGATTGTTCGTGCAGATGGCGCCGTGATACCGCCGCTTCGGAGCGGATCCAAGGTAATGCTCGTGAATCCGCCGCGACGAGAACGGCACCCGCGACGCACGAGGTCATTCGCTCGACGTTCGCAGCACTGCGGGACCGCGCAGGACAACGATCTCCTTGGTCAAGTGGGCGCTGCGGCGCTCGGCCCTCTCGGCACGGCGTTCCGCCTCGATGGCGCGTTGGAGGAGGCCGGCATTCTCAGTGACGATCTGCCGGATCTGCTGCTGCATGTTGTCGATTACACCACGCTGTTCGACGAGTGTGTCGCCCATGGTGGTGATCCGATCAGGTACGCTTTGCCGTCGGCGGGCTCGGATGAGGGCGTCGAGGATGTCACGGTGATTGGCGTAGATGGCGTTGCGGCCGACGCCCGCCTCGCGCGCGAGCGCAGCGACGGTCAAACGTCGGATCGAAGCGGCGGGTTGTTCTGAGGATCCATTCGTCAATCGATCGAGCGCCGCGCGCAGCTTCTCCGCCGTGGCCTTTATGCGCCGATCATCCGGATTTGCGGTGGATCTCTTGGGCATGGCCTTCTCCTGCGGCGGAAAGATCGGACAGAATGCGTTGGCACTCGGCGATGCGCGTGTTGGCGAGCGCGAGGCTTGGATCGTCGAGGCGTCGATCGGCGATCAACGCCAGATTGCGGTCGAGGCGTGCCTGCCAGACCGGGCGATGACGCTCGGTGACGGCGAAGTTGGCGCAGCTTGCGCAGGTGCTCTGGGTGCGCCAGAGCGCGTTCGGACCACGATTGTCGCCCATGCAGGCGGCGGTCTCCACACGGTAGACGCAATACCCCCAATCGCAGACGCCGAGCCGCATGCCGCTGTCTTCGATCAGGAAATTGATGTAGGCGGCGAGCTCGCCGTCGCGCGTGCGGCCGCGGAAACGCGATCGCGAGGACAAACGGCGCCCGCCATTGCCGGCGAGGCGCGAGGCGGTGAGCAGCTCCTCGAGAGCGAAGCGCGTCTCTTCGAGGGTCTGTGCGTCCACGAGCTCGCTCAGATCAAAATCGGTACCGACATAGGCGCTGTCGGTCATGATGCGGGTCACATGCCCGAAGTGATGCTGGAGAGCGTGCAGGCCGGTGCGATCGCGCTTGCCGACGAAGCGGGCGAAAGTCTTGCGCCCCTGATGCGTGGTCAGGTGCCAGGGCGTGCCGTCACCCTGACAAGGCAGATCGATGAAGGGAGCGAACCTCCGGTTCAGCCGGATGATGAGAGACCAGCCGGTCGGGACCTCCGGCGGGCGGCGGTCGACGACGCCCCTGCCAGCGAGGGAGAGCCAGAGCTCCGATCGGCCTGTCTCAGCGCGAAATGGCTCCGACAGATGATGCAGGACCTCGACGGCGCGCAGGACGGGTGCCGGCGCCGGCCAGAGATGCGGCGTTCCGGCGTCAGTGCCGGCGGTCTTGAAGATCCGCCCGCGGAGATAGCTAAAGGATTCGGCGCCATCGGCGGATGGGCGCTCTTCGACGCAGTTCGCTTGAAGCGAGAGAATCTCTGACACGCGCGCGCCGACCAGATAGGAGATGGTGACGAAACACGCCTCCTGAATCCGGTTGATCAGCAGGCGCAACTCCCTTGTGCGGGTCAACGGAGGGTGCCAGGCGACCTCCTCGCCCTCGATCGTGGAAAAGCGGAACGAGGAGACGAGCGCACGGACGGCCTGGCGGTGGGCGAAAGGCGTTGGGCCAGGATCGTCCTTGCGAAACGGCACGACGCGGTCGCGCAGCGCGATGACGTCGGCGGCTGGTTGCCCGATCAGCCGGATCGCTGCCGAGATGAGCGCAACGGCGATGTCGTCCGGCGTGTGGGGCAAGCGCTGGATGGTCTGGCGGCCGAAGCCGGAGAACCGGCTAGCGCGCTCATCGGCGAAGGGATGCTCGCTCGGTGGGCAGGCCAGTCTGGCTCTTTGCTGGAAGAGGCCGATCAATAGATTGGCGTATGCCTGACGGGTGCCCGGTCGGAGCGGCATGCCTGCATGGCCGCGTCGCTCCGTGACGGATCGCATGAACTCTTTTGCCGTATCGGTGTCCAACTCGTCGAACCCGTGCATGCCCCGGCCCGCCATCCATCGGATCAGGAAGCGCAGCTGGACGGCCACTGTCACAAGCGATCTGGCCTGAGCTTGCCGGCGACCGACAGGAGGATCGACGCGAAGCGACCATAGGAAGGTGCGGGCATCCTCCAGCCACCGATGCCATCGCGGATCGGTGAAGCGACTGCCGTCCGGCAGCTCGAATGCCCAATCGACGCGAAATTGGTGACGACGCAGATCGGCCCGCGTATGGTCGAAATGCCATTGCGCATCGGTCCAGATCGATCGTGACGAAACGCGTTGCGCGGCATCGAAACGATGGAGCCGCTCTGATTGTGCCGGCATAGTCATTCCAACTCCGGGAGCAGCGGCATGCCGGTAGCGAGCTTGCGGGCGGGCTCGTGCATGTTCGCGGGGAAATCCGGGAGGATGTCCTGGGTGAGAATGCGCCACGACGGGGCATAGAGAAGGCTCCAGCGCTTCGGATCGAGCCGTTTACGAGCCTCTTCGAGCCGATCGACAGCGGCGAGGATGCGCGCCAGATGCCCGACATCGATCGGGACGACGAGGCCCGGACAAGCGAGGCAGCCGCCGAACTGCGGGCAGAGGCGATCGACGCCGTCTCGGCCGGGAGCGACAGGAGCCAGGCAGTCGTGCCCGAAAGGGGCGGTGGCGCGCAGCTTCCCGAAGGCCGGCGGAGGCGTGTCGCGCTCGGGGCCGAGCACCCAGTTGATCATCTGCTCTTGCAGGTGCGCGATCGTCTGGCGCTGGAGGCGGGTCGTCTCCTCGCTCTTGAGATAGGTCTCTGTTGTTGCGACGCTGGCATGGTTCAGGATCGATTGAGCGACGAGAACGTCTCCGCCCGACGCGCGGTAGTGCTCAGTCGCCACGCTTCCACGAAATAACGCCGGCGCAAAGTCTGCGATCGGCTCCCGCAGTTGGTCCGGATGGTCCGTGTTCCACGCGTCGATGCGTTGGTTGGCGCGCTCGATGAATCTGAGGATGGCACGCCTCAGAACGGTGTGTTCGATGACCCCGGTGCGGCTGCGAAGCGATCGGCGCGAATGCTCCTTATGGATGCTGCGCGTCAGGAAGAGTCGATCTTGCTCGCTTGGCGGTGCTGTGGCGATGATCGGTTCTGTCAGCGCCAGCATCATCTCGATCAGGTTGGGTGCGGCATACCGCCGACGGCGATCGAAGGACCGCCGCTGCGCTTTCTGAAGCCGCGCGCCCGTTTTGGGCTTGTTCCAGTCGACGATGACGCGGTGTTCGTCGAGCGGATGCGGCACAAGGCAATCCCGACGGATGTGGCGCAGCGGTTCGGGATTGGCCGCGGTCTGGATGGCGATGGCCAAGAAGAAAGGAACCAGCGTGTCGGTGGTGATATGGAAATACTGCGCCATGGTCCGAGCGCCGCCCCAGTACTGGACCAGCGTGCTGGACTTGATCCCGTGCGCCTCGAGGACAGTCGTGTCGGGCATGAGGCCGTCGTCGATCCGGCCGATGCGCCATATCCATCGGTCGAGCCCCTGGCCGCGCAAGGTCTTGGGCGGTAGCTCGGGGCGTCGGATAACCTCCTGCCCGTACTGAAACCGGGCCCAGGCCTCGTCGATCTCCTCGTAGCAGGCCCGCAGGATCGCCTTGACCTGATTCGAGGGAAGTCGTCGCCGAGGCTGTTGGCTCGCCCTCCGCCCCGGAAACGCATTCCAGGGGATCTCCAGGTCGTGCGCTATGCGCCCGCGTCGATTACGCCGACACCAGAAGAGCAAGGGACGCAGAAGGTCGAAGGCGATAGCGTGGGCCCCGCGTGGCGCTCGCGATGCCCCTTGCTTCTTCAGCCAGAGTACATAGCGGCCAAGTGCCGCGGTATCGAGATCACTCGCGGTCTCGATCATGCCGTCGTCAACGACGAAACAGGTGAAACGTCGGAGCGCCCTCCATGTCGTCTGGCGTGTTGCTGATTGCTGAGCGACGCAATGCGCGCGGAATGCCTCGACCAGGAGGTCACGCAGATCGACAGGCAGGCCGGCGAGCTGTCCGGAATCGAACCGCTGATCGGGGTTGCCCCAGGCATCGACGAAAATGATCGTGTCAGCCGGCGCTATCGAGTCCACCGCCGCCGTCTGCGTCGCCTCAGTTGCAAACCGGCGGTCGATCGGGGTCCGCTTACGAACGGCCATGAGGCACCAGTTCGCCATACAGATAGGCGAGGCTCTCAGCGAGTGTGTCCGCGTGAAGCTCAACACAGCGCAGATAGATCGCGGTCGACTGGATCGACGCATGACCAAGAAGGACCTGCACGATCTTGAGCGGGTTGAGGTCAGGCGTTGTCGCCGCCTGCTTTTGCAGGCGGACAAGCATCGCCATCGCAAAGGTGTGTCGCAGCCAATGCCCTGATCCGGCGAGCCCGGCAGCCCTGAATCCAGCGCCGAAGACCGCCGAGAGCCTTGCGCGTGTGATGGGATCGCCCTTGCTGTTGAGGAAGAGCGTCGCCGGCGACCGATAGCGCGGTCGAGCCGCGCGCAATCGCTTCACGAGCGCGGCGCGCTCCTCTCCGGCGTACCAGTGGGTTCGGTCGATTAGCCGCAACGGCGGATAGACGGTCCTTGGCCGGTCTCCCTTGGTGATGGTCAGCGGGATGCCGACCAGCGGATCTTCCTCGATGTCGAGATGGGCAACCTCCGGTACCTGTTGAAGCTTCAGGCCGCACAACTCCTTGCGGCGCATTCCGGTCGCCAGCGCCCATTCTGCGATCAGCCCATAGGGCGGATCGAGATGGTGGAACAGAGCCTGGAGCTGATCGACGCGCAGCGGGCGCGGCAGCCGCTCCGCTTCCGAAATTGTCAGGACATTCGCCGCTATGATAGGCCGACGGTGGTCAAGATGCGCCATCATGCCCTGGCGCGACGACCGGAGCGACACATCGACATAATCGAACGGCAGCGTGTCGATCAGACCGCGCCGATGCGCCCACAAATAGAAGCGGCACACTGACCGGACACGATCGTTCACGGTTGAACGGGCATAAGGGCGACCCGTATGGGGGCTCGGTGCCGCCAGCATCCTGTTGCGGTACCCAGCAATCGTTCCTTCGTCGGCAAGCCGCCAGTCGAGGCCGCTCTGCTCCAAGCTGTCGAACCAGTCATGCAGGTGCTCGCTGTAGGTCCGCAGCGTCTCCGTCGCATGCGAACGGCCGGGGATCGTGGCGAGCTCGAGCAAATAGCTGAAAGCCGGCTCGATGATCGACATCTGCGCGTCGAGTAAAATGGGAAACCCGGCTGGAATCCCTTCAACGCCGTCGGTCGCCCGCACGATCGAAACCATCCCGCCCTCCGGAGGCAACGCACCCGGAGGCGCAAAGAGAATCAACATCTCCACGTGCTTACCCAATCGATCGAACTAACAGATGACAACACCGTAACGAGAGATAAGCGGAGCGCCTTC
This sequence comes from Bradyrhizobium sp. Leaf396, assembly GCF_001424605.1. Lineage (NCBI taxonomy): Bacteria > Pseudomonadati > Pseudomonadota > Alphaproteobacteria > Hyphomicrobiales > Nitrobacteraceae > Bradyrhizobium > Bradyrhizobium sp. Leaf396. Next base: position 142,407 of record NZ_LMQJ01000010.1, on the reverse strand, counting down.
GGCGCGAGTCTTCTTTAGATGCGAGGCGTTCCCCCTCGCGCTCCCCCCGTTCGCCACGTGGCAGGGGTGCAGGACTTCGCCTGCACCCAATGAAAAGTTTGTGGTGTCGCCGCCGCGTCAAGCGTTGTCCTCGCTTCGCTGCGGGAACGCTTGACCCGGACGTCTGCGTGCAAAACTCGCAACAGTCAGCGCGCTAAAGGACACCTTCTCGCGCGTAACCTAAGCCGTTGCCGGNGCCTCGAGGATTTCACCTACGGCACGAAAAAGTTTGTGGTGTCGCCGCCGCGTCAAGCGTTGTCCTCGCTTCGCTGCGGGAACGCTTGACCCGGACGTCTGCGTGCAAAACTCGCAACAGTCAGCGCGCTAAAGGACACCTTCTCGCGCGTAACCTAAGCCGTTGCCGTTCACGGTGAAGTTGCCGATGGTAGCCATGTTCGTGTCCTCTTTCGTTTCTCGGGCCGCGACCATCGCGACCTCGATGGCTGTCGTTGACCGGAGGCGATCGGGCCGCACCCGAAGGGCCGCAACGCAGTGGAGGACGGCCAGGGCGAGGCTTTCTTGTCTCGCGAGGAATGGGCGCGCAGCGACCAGGGGAAGAAAGCTGAGAACGGCCGTTGCGGACTTGAGATCGAGACGGAGCGCAGCGACGACGGCCTTCGGTCAGACAAGCCAAATCGAGGACGCAGTGGGCGCGTCAGACCGAACGATGGGGACACGACGGAGCGGCCGGCACACCACCCCGAACGACAACGATGTCCGGGCACCTGACGAAAAACCCACCCGCACACCACACAAGGTCTCGCGCCGCCGACCACCACGAGACACCGGACAGCCGATCTGCGAGGCAACCGGCGATCGCCGCGGGCAGAGGGTCCGGGCAGGGCAATGCCGACGGCTCGGACAGCCACGCGAACCGCCGCTGCCCCGTCTCTTCGGCGCGGCTCGGTCGGGAGGGCGGAAGGACCGCTCCTCTCCGGTCGCCGGCGCAGCATGACGAAACACGCAACGAAGGCCCCGCCGCGCGGCGGGGCCTTCGTTTATTTCCAGACAAGGAGAACGATCATGTGCAAGGCGGCGCGCCTTGCCTGCGCTGCAATCGACGCAGCGGGACGGCATCATGCCGCCTCTCGCACCATGCCAGAGTCGGGCTGAAGGCCGTGAAGATAGGCGACCGCGCGTTGCGCGTGCGCCGCCGCCGAGAAGATGAAGCGCTTGTCGTTGGATAGCACGTCCAGCCACGATGCGAGGTAGCTCGCATGGTCGGGGCGCGGCTCGAGTTCAGGCACGATGTCGAGATCGGCGCAAAGGAAACATGCGCCGAGCTCAGCGACCAGCTCCTCGCGCGCGGCCACGCTGCGATCCTTCGCGTAGCGGCTGAGGTCGCGATCGACGCGGTGCGCTGGCGCGGTCCAATGCACGCTTTCATGCGCGAGCGTCGCCGTGTAGCTCTCGGCGTCGCGAAAGCTTTCGAACGGCGGCATCTGAATGATGTCGAGCGACGGCGCAAAGAACGCCTTGTCGCCGCCGTGTCGGATGGTCGCGCCGGTATTGGCGAAAAACGCGTCGGCGTGTGCGATACGCCGGGCCGGCGCAACGGTCGGTGCCGGACGCCCGTAATAATGATCCGGCAGGTTGTCGATCTGGTCGACGCAAAAGACGACATAGGCGCGCAGGAATGGAATCGCGCGCTCGACCTCATCGCCATGCTCATTGGTTTCCGTTTTCGTGATCCGATTGGCATACACGACCATCGTGCCGTGCTCGCCCTGCGGACATGGCCGCCGAGCTCGACCGCCTGCTTGAATGTCATCCAGATCGGCGACGTGAAGCTGCGCGCAACGGCCTCCGACCAGAGCAGCACGACGTTGATCCCCTGATAAGACATGCCGTTGTGGCGCAGCGGGCGCGTGATGCGTCCGGCCGTGTTGGCCGCGTTCCAAGGCTGGACCCAGGGTCGCACGCCGCGTTCGAGGTCGGCGACGATGCGATCGGTGATCCGCGCATAGATATCGGCGCGGGGCTTGGTTTCCTTCCGGCTCATGATTCGAACCTCCGTTTGGAGGCCGCGCCCATCGCGGCCCGTCACGGCGGTCCGCGGCGGAGGTCCGCGGGGCCGCGCATCCGGTCGTGAAAATGTGCCGCGTGACGACGGAGACGCCGGACCGGAACGTCAGTGGAGGACGGCGCAGCCGTTGCGCTGCCGCGCGGGCCGGAGCATGGACCGAAAGCCGCGACGGGCCGCGATGGGCGCTTCACGTCGATTCATTTTCTATTTGCGCAATTCTCGTGCAGCGTTTGCGCGGCGCCGGCGCGCGACATGAAAAAGGCCGGCCCTGAAGGGGCCGGCCGGAATTGATGATAGTGGAAGAAGGCGGGGCCGAAGCCCCGCCAGCGGCGTCAGCCGAACGCCGCCATCTGCACCTCTGCCGCCTTGCGGCTGACGGTCTCGCCGGGCTGCTCGGACTGACGCTCGAACGGCTTCCAGCTCTCGCCGACGACGTGTTCGTAAGCCGCCACGGCGCCCTCGGCCGCCATGCGCAGCGCGTGGGCTTGAAGGGCGACCTCAGCAGCGAACTCGCGCTTGCGCTGTGCCGCCGAGTCGAAGCCGACCGGACCATCGAGGTCCGCGTCGCGCGCATCGTTGGCGAGTCGCGCCGTGGCTTCGCGCGCTTCGGTGACGGCGCGACTGTAGAACTGCCCGGCGCCGTGCGCGGAGCCGACATACGACCCGACGATGCGCTGCAGGTGGATCTGCATGGCGCGTTCGCTGAGGCCTTCGTTGAGCGCGTCGGCGGTTTCGACGATGAGCCGCTGGTGTAGATCGCGGATGCCGTCGCTGTCGAGGACGGTGAGGCCGAAGCTCTCCGCGATGCGGGTGGCTTGCGCGGCATCCGGGCAAACGAGCCGGATCATTTCGAGGGTGGTGCCGCGACGGAGCGGGACGACGCGGGCGCTGGTGCGGGGTGCGCGGGCGGTCTTGGTCATGTGCAGTCCTTTCCTGGTTTCGCCGCCGGGTTCGATCCGGCCCCTGCCGGACCTCCCTTCGGGTGCGGTCGCCGGGCGCCGCCGGATTGAGGGCCGCTTCAAGGCCCGGGGGCCGCCAGGCGAGCGAGGTCCGGTTGCGGACAAGCGGGGCGAAAGCCCTGCGCAGGCCGCGGCCGGGCCTTGCCGAGATCGGCGGGCTCCGGTCGCTTGCGACTTGGCCTTGAAGCGGACCGCCGGCGGCGCAGACCGCAGCAAACCCGAGGGGAGGACCGACAGGGTGCGGGCCGGGTTGGCGATGCCGGGAAGGGCGTGACGTGGCCGCGCGGTCCCCACATCCAGCGCCGTCTTGGCCGTCCGGGGCTCTCCCGAATGGTCGCGACGTCTCCGACGCCACGCCCGCGTGTCGGTTCAGCTTCTCCCGGAGGAGATGCCGATGCACCGGGCGATCAGCGCGAGCGACCACGGTTGCCGACGATCAGCGCTCGACAATGGCCGCGCTGGCCGCGATGCCGTATCGAACGCGCAAGGCGGTGAGGGCGTCGTCCTGCCGGGCGAGGTGGCGGATCAACACGTCGATTTCCGGCATGCGCGCGAGCATCAAGTCGGCGACATAGCCTTGATAGGCGCGCTGGTCAGCACCGGTCCAGGCGCCAGCGCTAGATCGGCGACGGCGCCGTTTCGCCCGCGCCGTGATCGTCATCCGCTCGGCGCGTTTGGCGACCTGCCGCTCGATCACGGCGAGATGGTGCTGGGTGCCGCGTCGCGCGGCGTCCATGCGGGCGAGCAAGGCGCCGATGTCCGTGTGGCGCGTCATGGCTGTCGTCTCCGCGGCCAGGCCGGAAACGCCGTCGCGTCGGGTAGGTAGTCGCCAGCGATGGCGACCGGGACAATCGAGCCCGCGATGTCGTCGCCGGCGACGGCCCAGTCGATGAGGGACGAGTGCGCGCCGGCATATTTGCGCATGTCCTGCGTGAGGATGCCGTGCAGCGCATCGGCGACCTCGGCTTTCGGCGATCCGTTCGCCTCGACAAGGAGATGAACCGCGACGAGATAGGTCGTCATCGCGAGGGCTCCTTTCGCGTGTGAGGAAAGTTCGAAGCCGTCGGCGCGCGCACCGACAGCAGCACGGCCCGCTTCCACGCGTCGGCGCCCGTGAAATGGCGATGCAGCTTCGGATGCCAGACGACGAGCACATCCTCATCGTTGTCATGCGCCGCCTTCCAGCCGAAGGCAGCGGCGATGATTTTCCAGGGCATCGCCGCCTCCTATCGCTGCCAGCCGATGAAGCTCGACGGACCGCCATAGAGGCGATGCCGAACCTCATTGATGACGAAGCCGAACCGGCCGACGTGATACTCCTCCGCGGGAACGAGAAAGCGCCGCTCCTCGGTGCCAGGGCCGCGCTTGCCGCCGAGGGTTGCGACAACTTCGACGAAGCCCTTTTCGTGATCGGAGGTGATCGCGGAGACGACGATCCAGTCGCCGGCATGGTCGCGCTCGAAGGCGCGGCGATCCTTCTCGCGGGATTCTCCGGGTTGCAGCACGGTCCCGAAGATGGCTTCCCACGCATCGGGCCAGCTATCCTTGACCGTGCGCTCCGCGCAACGCCGCTCATAGCTGGTGAAGAGGTGCGGGAAGGTCAGCGCGACGATCGCCCAAGCCGCGTCTTCCTCGTACCAGCCGCCGCTCGCGCGCAGCATGGAATGGACCTTGCGGTTGCGCTCGGCCGAGAGGTGGAAGCCGCCGTGACCGGCCGTCGCGTGGCAGGTGACACCCTCCGCATAGACGGTTGCGCCCTGCGAGCGGCCCCATGGCGTATTCGCTGTGGAGGCGATGTCGCTGCGGTGGAGCATGCGCTTCTCGCGCTGGTGCTCGGCGCTTGCATCGACCTTGGCGCGGAAGGCGGCCTCATCTGCGAGCTCGCCGGAATGGCCGTAGAAGTCGGAGCGCATCCACTCCGCGATCGGTCGGCCGATGCGCCAGCCGCTCGCGAGATAGTGACGTCCATCATGCGCCGGCAGCATCGCGAGTGCGATGTCGCCGACGCGAGCGGCGAGAAAGCCCTCGGCGCTGCGTCCGAATTCCACCTGCGGCATTGCAGAGGTGGACTCGTCGTCGATCGTGGTGGAAGCGCGCGTTGTCATGCGACGGCCCTCCCCTCAACGCTCTCGTTCGAGTGGGTGTCCGCCGTCACCTCGTCGAGGACGGCATCGGGATAGCCATGGCTCTTGAGCCAGGTTTCGGCGTCGGCACGACTGCCGGCGAGATGGACGAGCTGGGCATCGTCTCCGCAGCGGTCGAACACGCGAACGGCGCCGGCAGCGGGCTGCTCGGTGACGACGAAGGTGAGCGCACTGTCGACCGAAAACGTGCGATGCACGCGAAGGACGACGACACCGCCGCCGCCGTAGTCGCCTTCGTGCAGGGTGAAGGTCGCGGCCAATGTCGTGTTGCCGACGCGCCGTTCGGCCTGCTTGCGGATCAGTCGGCCGCCGCTGTTGCGGTGTTCCCAGCCGGCGAGCTTCTTCGTGAATCGCGCAGGTGGCCGCGGGGCGCCGTCGGAATAGCGGATGATCGCGCCGATCGGCGCGCTGTCGAAGATCGATCGTGCGGACATGATGTCCTCCTGTTGATGAGCGTGGAAACGAAACCGCCGCCGGCTGGACGCCGGCGGCGGGAGTGTTTGAAGTGGCTCGAACGCGCGCCTATTCGGCGGCGACCGCGTAGTCGCCGTGCTCGTCGTCGCCGGCATCGGCCTCGTCGAACTCGCCGTCGTCGCCATCGTCGGCGTGCCTTTCGGTCCATTCCGCAATCGCGTCGGCCTGCGGCGCGAACAGCGCGGCGGGATGCACGAAGCGGCCGTCCGCGAAATGGGCGACCAACGCCGCGCGCGTATCCCTCACGCGCGGACGCGGCAGGACCGACGTTCCCTGCAGCGCGGCCTCGAGCGCCGTGCGCGACAGGCACGAGAGAAACTCCTCCGTCGCCAGATTGGGGAGGAACTCGTCGGCGCCGACCGCTGCGCCGGCGACGCGCGCGACAACGCCGCTGTTCGAACGGTTCTCGCGGCACGACAGCACGTCACTCAGCACCTCGCGCGCGACCACGCGCAGGGTGTCGCGGTCGTAGGCAAGCGTGCCGTCCTCGGCGATGAGGCGCCTCGCCTGCTTCGCGCACGCGCCGTATCCGGACGTGCGTCCCGATGCGGCGGTGACATTGTTCGCCGCGATGGCGAGGACGAGCAGCGCGGTCAGCGTGTCGTCCTCGATCGGGGCGCGCGTCAGCGCCTCGTGCAGCGCGTCGGTGCGCAGATCGCCGATCATGTCCATGCCACGCCGGGTGACGTCGGGCCGCGACGTCGGCGCAACGCTGTCCGCTTCGGCGGCACGGGCGCCCTTGCCCTTCGCCGCATCCTTCTTCGGGCGCGGCATCCGGTAGGCGACCGACTGAACCGAGCCGCTGCGCGGGTCGAGATACCAGCCCGTGCAGTCGCTCTTGTTCGGCTTGCCATAGACGCGCTCGGCCTTCGGCGGCAGCTTCGGCTCGCCCCAAGCCGACACCTCGATGACCGCGCCGCGCTTGGGCAGGTGGTTGGTCATCCATTCCTGCTGCGCGCCGAGGAATGCTTCGACGTCGTTGGTGTAGCGGCTGTCCTCGTCGGCCGGCGCGAACAGGTCCTCCTGCCAGACGATGCCGTAGGCCTGCGCGAGATCATCGCCGAAGCTCGCGTCGCGCGCATACATCCGCGTCTTGGTGAGCGCACGCGCCACCTCGCTCCACGAGACCTGCGGATCGGTCTTGCGCGGCTTGTGCTTCTTCCAGACTTGCGCCTGCTCGTCCTGCGTCGCCGCAGCGATCGTGCGCAGATGCTGTTCGTTCGGCATGTCGCCTTTGGCGATGTGGTCGAGCATCGCCGGCAGGATGTTCGCCAGCAGGCGGAGCTTGCGGATCTGGCGCACGGACTGTCCGAGCGCGATGCCGATCGATTCCTCGGTCCAGCCGAGCGCGACCAGGCGCTCGATGCGCCGCCATAGGTCGACCGGGTTCAGCGGCTCGCGTGCGACGTTCTCGATCAGGCTGCGCAGAGCATCCTTGTCGTCGTCGGGATCGGCGACGAGAACCTCGATCTCGTCGAGCTTGGCGGCGATCGCCTGCGCCACACGCCGCCGGCCGATCTGGATGACGAGGCCGTTGCCGCGGCCGGACTGCGGTGTGACGATCGGCGGCTGGATGATGCCGACGGCCTTGATGCTGGCAAGCAGCAGGGCGTCGCTCTGCGGCGTGGACTTGGTGAGGCGCGTCGGATCGGGGTTCACGATGAGCGCGCGCGGATCGATCTTCATCAGTCTCATGGGATGATCTCCATTGCAGGGGTTGCGGACCGCGCGGTTCCGGCGGTCCTTTTCCGTCTCCTTCCGGAGACCCCTCCCGGCCCGCAGGGCGTGAGTGGCCGGCGCAACTGCCGGCGAGCGTCCCTGCCCGGCCGCCCAAGCGGGGCGCTTGGGCCCTGCGCAGGGCGCCGTGGCCGGGGCGGCGGAGGCGGCGGTTGAGACTCGTCGCCGGCCCGAACGCTCTGCGACCGACCTTCTTCGCCGTCCCTTCTTTTCGTCAGGCGGCGGCGCGGGCATCTCCGGCCTCGCCGTCAGCCGGCTGATCTCGCGCGAGATCGGCTTCCACCTCGGCGAGCCGCCGCCGCTTCTCCTCGAGCTCCCCGGCGAATGCGAATTCCCCGCCCTGGCGGGCCTCGTAAGATGCGAGCCGGCGTCGGGCATCGGCCAGCCGCAGCCGGTAGCGCTCCTGCTCGTCCTCGAATCCGGACACGGCGTGTTCAAGCCGCGCGACGGCGCCCAGCGGCGTCACCGTGACCGGAAGTTCGATCTCGTAATCGGCGTTCGTGCGCGCCAGCATCACGGCATAGCGATAGTTGTCGCGTCCGAAGCGCTCGCCGCAATAGTCGACATCGAAGCCGCCAACCGCGGCGATTGTCTGCGTGCCATCCTGCCGACGCTGCACGCGTGTCAGGATCTCCTGCATGAGCGCCCGCCCGGCGCCTTTGCGCTCGTCGTAACGCGTGCCTGCGACCATCATCGTGAACGCGTCGCCGGCGGTCGGCACAAGCCGCGCAATGTCCTGGCCGATTTCGGTGATGCGGCGTGTCGCGAGTTCGATGTCGCGCTCCGCGTCGCGCACCTGCCGGCGGACCGCGTGCTGATCGTCGATATGTGCAGCGCGCTGGCGCTCCAGCCGCGCGATGTCGGCCTCAAGGCCCGCCTTCTGCATCAACCGCTGATCGCCGCTCGCAATCGCCTTGGCCAACGCGAACTGGTTCGCCTGGCCTTCGCCGATATCCTCGAGCCTGCGGATCGAGGTATCGCCGGAGAGCGCCGCCGCAATGAAGCGGGCCTTGCGCTCATTGTTCTGCCACATGCTCGCGTCGAGCGAGCCCTCTGTCGCATAGGCGAAGATGTCGATGACGTCGTGCTGATTGCCCTGCCGCTCGATGCGGCCCTCGCGCTGTGCGATCTGCGAGGGCAACCACGGCACGTCGAGATGATGCAGCGCCTTCAGCCGAAGCTGCGCGTTGACGCCGGTGCCCATCGTGTCGGACGAGCCGATCAAGAAGCGGACCTTGCCGGCGCGAACGTCGCCGAACAGGCGCTGCTTGGCCTCGGACTTTTTGTAGTCCTGCATGAACGCGATTTCGGACGGGGGAACGCCCATGCCGATGAGTGTGTCGCGTATCCAGCGATAGGCCGAGAAGCCGCGCGACTTCTCGACGCTGATGGTGCCGAGGTCGGAGAAGATCATCTGCGCCGCGCCCGGCAGCTCGTAGGGCTTGGCGTCCGGCCGGACGTAAGTGTTCGGCGCCGTTTCCTGCCAGATGCGGAAGGCGGTGCCGATCAAGAGATTGAGCTTGTTGTCCGGCTCGTTGCCGCTGTCCGGATCGACCAGGCGCAAGTCGATCGCGGCATGGCGGCCGTCGGTGATGACGGAGAGCAGGATATCGTCGCCCGGCTCCGGCGCGCGGTCGCGCGCCTCGATCGCCTTGATGCGCTCCTCGAGATGGCGCTGATAGACCTTGAATGCCGCCGACGGCTTCGCCGTGAGAATCTGCCGCTTGCCGGTCGAGATCGCCGGCACTTTCACATACTGGCGCAGATCCTCCGGCATCACGACATCAGCGAAGGTGCGGAACATCGTGATCAGCTCGGCCACGTTGACGAAGGTGGCGAAGCGCGTGACGGGCTTGTACTTGCCGGACGGCTGCAGCTCGAGCTCCGTCGTCGTGTCGCCGAAGGTCGAGGCCCAGGCGTCGAACTCGTGCAGGCCGCGCTCGCGCAGCGCGGCCGCGCCGAGGAAGCGCTGCACGGTGAACATCTCGCCGAGCGTGTTGGTGATGGGCGTGCCGGAGGCGAGCACGAGCGCACGGCCCGGGTTCTTCGTCTCGATGAAGCGCGACTTCACATAGAGGTCCCAGGCGCGCTGCGAGCCGCTCGGATCGACGCCTTTCAGCGTCGACATGTTGGTCGCGAAGGAGAGCTTCCGAAACTCCTGCGCCTCGTCGACAATGATCTGGTCGATGCCGATTTGCGAGATCGTCAACAGATCGTCCTTTCGCGTGGCGAGCGATTCCAGCCGCTCCTGCAATCCCTCCTTCAGCCGCTCGAGGCGCTTGCGCGAGACGCGGTCGTCGTTCTCGACCTTGGTGAGCAGTTCCTCGTAGAGCTCCAGCTCGTCATGGATCATCTGCTGCTCGAACGCGGACGGCACGCCAATGAAGCGGAATGCCGAGTGCGTGATGATGATCGCGTCCCAGGTCGCAGTCGCGGCGCGTGACAGAAAGCGCTGGCGCCTGTCCTTGGTGAAATTGGTCTCGTCCGCAACGAGAATGCGCGCGTTGGGATAGAGCGCCAGAAACTCGCGGGCCGCCTGCGCAAGGCAATGGCCCGGCACGACGAGCATCGCCTTGGCGACCAGGCCGAGCCGGCGCTGCTCCATGATCGCGGCCGCGATCGTCAGCGTCTTGCCGGCGCCGACGGCATGCGCGAGGTAGGTCGCGCCCGACGCGATGATGCGCCAGACGCCGCGCTTCTGGTGGCCGTAAAGAACGAAGGCGCCCGACGCGCCGGGCAGCTTGAGGTGCGAGCCGTCGAATGCCCGCTGCGCGATGTTGTTGAAGCGGTCGTTGTAGAGACGCGCCAGACGGTCCGTGCGATCCGGGTCGGACCACACCCAGGTCTGGAACGCGGTCTTGATCTTCGAAAGTTTCTCCTTGGCGGCCTCGGTGTCGATGACATTGAGCACGCGACGTTCGCTGTCGTCATCCTTGATGATGTCGAAGATCTGCGGGACGGCGCTGTTCAACGCATCGGACAGAAGCTGACCGGCATGACGGCGATCGGTTCCCCATTCCGACGTGCCGGCGGCCGTCCAGCCGAGCTGGCGGGCCTCGACCGTCCATGAGGCGAGTTCCGGCATGTGCCGGATCGTGATGTCGGCGCCCATCGTCTCCTTGACGAAGGCGACGACGTCGTCCGCCGGAATCCATGGGGCGCCGAGCCGCGCCGTGATGTCGGAGGGGCGAAGGTCCGCAGGCTGTACGGCCTGCAAGGCCCGGACATTGCGACCATAAGCGTCGTCGAGCCCCGCGGCCGCTTCCGCCGCCTTCAACTTGTCGCGGACAGGTCCGGACAGATAAGCGTCAGCGGTCTGCCAGGAGCCGTCAGACGGGTCGCGGAAGATCGCATCGCCCAGTTCGGCGATCACGTCGTCGACGTCGCGATGCAACAGTTCAGCGATATGTTCGGGATCAACGTAGCCGCGCTCATTGAGCACCACGGCGAGCGCATCGAGAGCCGAGGTGATGACGGGCGCGGGCGGCGGCGCGATCACGCGCTCGGTGAAGATCGGGCCGGGCCGCGCGGTGTTGCTGTCGAGATCGTAGTCCTCGATCGAGGCGACCAGCCAGCAATCGGGATCGTCGGCGAACGGGGCGAGGTTCGGGCGGCGATGGGTCTCGCGGACCTCGCCGGTTTCCTCGTCCTCGACCGTGGAGACGACGGTCGTGTTGATCGGTCCGAAGTCGCGCACGAAACTCGACCAGGCGATGCGCAGGCGAACCTGTGCCTGCTTCCATGGCTCGTCGCGCTCCTGCGCGCGAAGCACCTCGCGCACGGCGTCGCGGATTGGAATGAGCTTGCGAATGACCCGCGCGTGCTTGTCGAAGATGCCGTCCGTGGAGCGGCCTTTGCGCACCTTCACGACGACGGGCGCGCCGTCGAGAATCTGCATCAGCGCCGCGCCCGGACCGACGACGTAGCTGCCCTCGCGGATCGTCGCGCCACCGGCGGTCGCAGCCGCGACCTGTGGCGTATCCCTATCGGCGTCCGGATCGACCGCCTCCGGCTCGCCGTCATAGATGGCTTCCGGAAGACGATTGACGGCCGCGGCCAGCGCAACGCCGAGGTCCGCGCCGCGGCGTGGGTTGCAGGTGTAGGTCTCGCCGTATGGGCCTGACGTCAGCGCATGGATGCCGAGCACCATTTCCTGCTGCTGGGCGAACCAGCCATTGACGCGGATGGCGCCCTCGTCGGCGGTCGCAGCGCGGACCTCGGCGAGATCGAGCCATGCCACGTCGCGCGCCGCCTCGCCGGCGTCACGCTTGCGGAAGAACATGATATCGACGACGACATCGGTGCCGGCATCGGCGCGGAAGCTGCCTTCGGGAAGCCGGATCGCGCCGACGAGATCGGCCGTCTCCGCGAGGTGCTGACGCGCGCTCGCGTCGGCCTTGTCCATCGTGCCGTGCGAGGTGACGAAGGCGGCGAGACCGCCAGGCTTCAGCAGCCGAAGCGCCTTGGCGATGAAGAAGTCGTGCAGCCGCAGCCCGAGTCCACGGAAGGCGGGATCGCCGCGCACGGTTCGATCGGAGAACGGCGGATTGCCGACGGCCAGATCGAAATGCTGCGGCAGGCCGGCGCGCGCGAAATCCGCCGTGATGATCGCCGCGCGCGGATGCAGCAGGCGGGCGATGCGCGCGGTGACGGGGTCGAGCTCGACGCCGGTGACATGCGAGACGCCGCGCAGCTCGTCCGGCATCAACGCAGGAAACAGGCCGGTGCCGATGCCGGGCTCGAGGATGCGGCCGCCGCGGAAGCCCAGTCGGAGCAAGCCGTCCCAGACCGCGCGCACGATATAGTCCGGCGTGAAATGGGCATACTGCGTGCAGCGCGCCAGCGACGCATAGTCAGACGGCGTGACGAGCGCCTGGAGCTCCGCGCCGATCGTGTCCCAGCCGTCGCGGAATTCGTCCTCGCCCGGGCGGCGAAAGACACTATTGGCGAGTGCCGACGCGCCGAAGCCGGTGAAGCGGATGAGCGCTGCCTGCTCGTCCGGCGTCGCAGGCCGGCCAGCGGCGTCGATCTCGGCCGCGAGTCGGATTGCCGCGATGTTGTCGCGGGCGCGATCGCGCCAGGACGCGGCGAGGCCTCGCCCATCGAGAAGCCGGACATTCTCGCCCTTCGGCATTGATCCGATCGGCGATGCCGACGGCGCCGCAGGCGCCGGCATCACAGGCGGCGGATCATCGTCATTGCCGTCGGCCGCGGGGTCCGGCGCGAACGCGGTGACGCCGAGGCCGAGACCCGGCGCGATTGCGGGATTGCCGAAGAGGTCGAGGGTGAAGGGATCGTCGTGCGCCATTGGGGAAGTCCTTCTGTTGGGCGCGCGCGGCCGTCCGCCGGCGTCGCGGAGGCGACCGGCGGCACGGCGTTGCGGAGGTTGGGAGGAGCGGGCCGGTGAACGGACCGCGAAAATGCGAAAGCCCGGCGCGGGGCCGGGCTGGTCGCAGGTTCGGGAGGGCGTTGCGGTCTATGCCGCTTCGGGCAGATGCCGGAACTGCACTGGCAGCTTCGCGGCGACCTCGTCATCGGTGAGATCGTCGAGCGGCTTCAGGACTGTGCCGAGACCGCCGCAATAGACGAGCACGGTGCGCTTGCCCTGCAGGGGAGCCGGCCATCCTTTGCCGGCATAGCCGCGATAGTCGTCATGCGTGCCCGACCAGATGTGCTCAAGGCGTTCGTCGCGCGTCATGGCGCGGACCGGGCGGGACTCCCGCTCGATGATCGCTCGCTTCATCTGCTCGGGCGAGCCACGATCGGACAGGTCGCAATAGCCGTGGAAGAAGCGCTTGCGACCGTCGATCCAGAGCGTGAAGAAGACGCTGGTCACGTTATCCGTCATGAATTCGCGCATCGCGAACATGTCGGCGCGCATCCAGAGCGGCGGCAGAATCTCCAGCATGTAATCATGCTCGGGTTCGGCGATCTCGAACCACTCGCCGGCAAAGAGAGGCGCGGCATCGCCGGCCCCGTAGGTCGGATCGCCACGATGTCGGTTGAACAGACGGTGCATCTCATGGCGCGTGGCGATGCCCTGGAAGATTTTGCGGATGGTCGGGAGGGTGTGCATGGCGGCTCCTTTCGGCCTCACGGGCCGAAAGCGTGAGCGATCCGCGTGATCCCTCATTCACTTCAGCCCTTCATCACCTCCTCCCGCGGGCCGCCTCTCCGGTCCGGCGGGTCAAGGGCCGCGGAACGCGGGCGAAGCTTCCCTTGACGCGCCGGCCGGGCATGCGGCATCGCGCTTTTCACTCCTCCTCCCCTTTTTCATTCCCCTCTTTCACGTCGGCGCGGCGCTGTTCGGCGCTCTGGATGGCCGCGAGCGCGGCCTTGAACACGGCCGAGCCCCGCTCCTCCGCGAGCTGGGTCGCTGCGGCGACGGCGAGGCATGCGAGATGGATGTCGTCGTCGGTGACAGCGTCCGGCGACAGCGTCGTGAGCGCATCGTCGTAGGCGATGACCTCGCCGATCATCGTGCGCACCTCATTTTCGTCGAAGCGCAGGAGCACATGCGTTCGCGGCGCTGCTGCAGCCGCAAGCTCCTTGCGGAATTGCTCCAGCACCTCGTCCGTCGAGCATGACCGGATCGAACCGGCGGTGATCAGCGTGGCCATCCCGCCAAATCCATCCGGCAACATGCGCGAGCACGTGAACGCCGATGAGACGGCAATCTCGTCGAGCGTCGCGGAACGGCGCACGATGTCCTGAAAGATGGTCGACCAGGAGACGTCGGTGAGATCGAGCTCCGCAGAGGTGTCGGCGGCGGCGATCTCCCCGAGCCGGTTCTCGACGATGGCATTGAGGACGCTGTCGGCGCCGGCGGAGTCGCGATGCGCAGCGCGCAGCGCCGCGGCGGCGATGTCGATGCACTCCGCCGGACTCGCGTCGGCGAAGAAAAGCGTTCCGGCGCCATCCTGCTCGGCGGTGAACATATGTGAGAGCACGAGCCGCTCGAGCGGCGTCATGTCAGTGTCGGGAATCGTCGTCTGCACGACGGTTGGAACGCAGTAGCTGGCCATGTCCGGCTCCTGAAAATGACAAAGCCCGGCAGGGCCGGGCGTGGTTGCGGGAAGGTGAATTGTGCGAGGCGCGATCAGTCGGGATCGCGGGCGCCGGCGAGGATCGCTTCGGCTTTGGCGATCGCCGCAGCCGCGCGGTCCTTCCAATAGGCGCAGTCCAACGCCTTGGCGCCGCTGGTCAGCACTTTGACCAGGCCGAGCAGCACCTCGAAATGATCGGCCTTGCGCTGAAGCGTTTCTCGATAGTGCGACGGCACCGGCACGGACGGCGCCTGATAGGCGGTGTCGCGGCCTTTCCAGACGCCGGTGACGTAGGTCTCGCCGGCGGTTTCGTGGTCGTGCTTCTCGCCGTCCCAGTCGTCCTCGACGGCGAGCCGGCAGGCCGCAGCGAGATCGGCCGCTTCGTAGCTGCGCTGGCGATGGACCGGCAGGCGATAGGTCGTCTCGATTGTGTAGATTGGCATGAGGTTGCCCTTCCCTTCGGGTGTTGAAGACACCCTCAGGGCGCGGCCGCATCGAAGGTCCGGCGGGTCAAGGGCCGCGGCACGCGGGCGAAGCCTCCCTTGACGCGTCGGCCGGACATGCGGCACCGGGAGCCTCTCCGCCTCACTCTTTTTCTCGAGCGCCTGCTTCTGCGTTGAGCGGCCGCGCTATCGTCTCATTCGTCGCGCCGCCTTCAGGTCCTCATTCCAGTCATCGTCCGTCGGGCGCAGGCGATCGTAGCCGGCGCCGACATCCTCTGCGATGGCGCGCAGGCGGTTGCCGAACACGTCGCCCTGCAGGTTGCTGTCGGTCGCGGCGACAAGAACCGTGCCAGGGCGCGTGGCGACGGCGCGGATCGCCGCTTCGGTCGTCGGCGACCAGCCGCCGCCGGTGCTGACATAGAGCGTATCGTGGCGCAGGCCTTCGATCGCGGCACGGCTCATCGCGTCGATCGCCGCCTCGGTGACGCAGACGCGCGTCGCATGCGTCGCGCCGAGACGGAACAGCACCTTCGATCCGTCAGTCGCAAAGCCGCGCCATTCGGGGCCGCGCTCTTCCCAGCCGACAACAACGCCGGCGTCGTCCGTATGCGCCGCCCACATGCTGCCATGCGGACCTTCGCGCAGCCGGTCCTGATCGACGGCCTCCTGAATCAAGTGATCGGGAATGGCGCGCGTCTCGGCGAGATAGCGCCAGGTCGGCGAGCCCGGCCGCGGCTTGAGACGCGCGGCCCAACGATGCGCGAGCGGCGCGGTTGGCTTGGCCCGCGCCGGGCGTTTCCAGGCCGGCTGCGTCGGCGTGAAGCCAACAAGCTCGGCGACCTGCTGCAGAGCCACCGCAAAACCGGCGGCGCCGAGATGCTCGGCGAGGTCGAAGACGTCGCCCTTCGCTTCCGACATCGGATCGAACCAGCCGCGCCCGTCGTGAATGACGATGACGATCTGGCCCTCGCCGTGGCGGTATTTGACCGCCTTGCGGGTGCTCTCCTTCAAGTCGACCTTCCAGCCCGCCCTCTCCAGGACGGACGCGCAGGGCACCTTCCCCCGCAGCTCGTCGATGTCTTTCTTCTCCATGACACTTACGCCGAACCCGCCGCGGCGGCGATGTCCAGCCCTTTCTTCGGTTGGCTTCGCATTTCCCGCCATTGACGGGACGACTCCGACCAGCCGCGAAGCCTGCCGGGGGCAAGGGCGCGTTGACAAGACGTTGCATTCGTCGGGCTCCGGGCGCGGCGGAGCCTCCCTTGCGGCCGGCAAGGCGCAAGCGGCAGCCGGCGCCCGCCGTCCACAACCCTCCCCCGGCCGATCGGCATCCGGACACGGGCGTTGTCGCAGGGACACCGGGCTCGTGTGACCCGTCGGATTCGACAGGGTGTGCGGCTCGCCGCGCCGGTGGATGCTCCCGCCCACGGCGCACGCGTCGGCATGGGAGCCATCGGAATGCGAGCAAGTGGAATGGCGCGGCTGCTCGGGCATGGCGCGGACGCAGGCAAGTCCGACGCTGCAGGAAAGACCGCCGCGCATGCCGGACAGGATGCCAGTCGGAATGAAACGGGGAGACATCACATGCCAGCCATCGGCTACGTCAACAAACTCGACGACGGTTCCTATCGCGGCACGCTGCGGACGCTGTCGATCTCAGCGGCGCTGAAGATCATGCCGAACAAGGAGAAGAAGCCGGACAGCGACCGGCCCGACTATCGCGTCTATGCCAACGGCGCGGAAATCGGCGGCGCCTGGATTCGCAAGAACAAGGAGAACGGCGCCGACTATGTGTCGATCTCGATCTCGGCGCCCGAGTTCGGCCCGCGCAAACTATTCGCCAATCTCGGCCGCGCGGCGGGATCGGAGGGCGACGACGAGTTCGCGGTGATCTGGAATCCGACCGAATAGCGCATACCGCCTGGGTCGCCTGACTGCCGTTGTCCACCTTGGCGCGCGTCAGCGACGAAAGCCCGAAGGGTGAAGACCCGCGCAAGAGGGGCTTCAGCGCAGCCGCCGGCGCGGTCCCGCAGGGAGACGCCCATCTCGTCTGACCGGCGATGGGCCCCTACATTGGGGCCTATGTGCAACAATTACGAGCAGCACGTCCGCTGGCAGGAATACTGCAAAATGATGCAGGACCTCGCGCTCGGCATCCCGACACAGCAGACCGAACTCGACCTGCCGGAAGCAGACGACATCAAGATCAACGATCGCGGCCCGGTGATGCGCGCCGCCGGCAATCATGTCGAGCTCGCCTCGATGAATTTCAGCTTTCCGCCATCCGGCCGTGGCGGTCCGGTGTTCAATTTCCGGAGTGAGAACCGGCGCTTCGATCAGAGCAACCGCTGCATCATTCCGGCCAGCGCTTTCTACGAGTTCGTGGGGAAGAAATATCCGAAAGCAAAATATCGCTTCGCGCTCAAAGGCTCGCCGATCACGGGCATCGCCGGCGTCTGGCGCGAGGGCCAGGGCAATCATCCCGCGTCCTTTGCGATGCTGACGACAGCGCCAGGCGAGGACATCGCGCCCTACCACAATCGCCAGGTCGTGGTGCTGAAGCCGAAGGACTGGCCCGGCTGGCTGCAGCTTACCAGTCCGGAGGCCGAATTATTGCGCCCCCTGCCGAAGGGAACGTTGAATGTCGAACTTGTTCGCGAGGGCAGCGACTGATGGCGCGTCAACGCTTGCGGTTTGCCAATCCGAGCGTCAGTCGTCGAGCTTCTTGCTCTTGAACGTGTAGTCCGCGTTGAATTTCAGATCGTAAGCCCGACCGTCACTGCAGGAGGCGCTGTCGACCTCAAATTCGCGGTCATCGTCATCCCATTCCATCTTGCCGCCGGTACAACCCTGGGCCGCGACGGCTGACACGAGTCGGGCGCGCTCGGTGTCGGTGACCGCACGGTCGGCTTTGGCCTGGACCGTAACGATCGCCAGAAGAAAGAGAGACGCCAGCAGTACGCGCATGACGCGGACCTCGCTTCGGCACATCATTCCAGCGCCGTTCGCGGACGCTCAAGGACCAAACCGCCAGATTGCGAATTCGTTCGACTTAAATGCCTGTTCATGATTTGTACCATAGCCTCGGGATTCGGGGCAAGGGCATGCTGCAGCAGGTCAGGACGGCGCATCAACAGGACGCAAGCGGCGCGGCTTATCTCGCCGGGCTGAATGTCGAGCAGCGTCGCGCGGTCGAGCACGGCTGCGACGCGCTGGCTGACGCCCCGCCTCTGCCCCGCCTCTCTTGATCATCGCCGGCGCCGGCTCCGGCAAGACGAACACGCTGGCGCATCGCGTGGCCCATCTCGTGGTTTCGGGCGCGGACCCGCGCCGCATCATGCTGCTGACATTCTCGCGCCGGGCGGCGGTCGAAATGCAACGTCGCGTCGAACGGATCATGGCGAAGGCGCTCGGACCGAACGCCGGCGCGATGGCCGATGCGCTGGCCTGGTCGGGGACATTCCATGCGATGGGCGCCCGGCTTTTGCGCGAATACGCGGCGGACATCGGACTGGATTCGGCCTTCACCATCCATGATCGGGAAGACTCCGCCGACCTGATGAATCTCGTGCGCCACAATCTCGGCTTCTCCAAGATGGAGAAGCGCTTCCCGAAGAAGGATACGTGTCTGGCGATCTATTCGCGGGCCGTGAACGCGGAAACCCCGCTCGGCGAAGTGCTCGGTAGCGTCTTCCCATGGTGCATTGAATGGGAGGCCGAACTGCAACGGTTGTTCGGCGCCTACGTCGAGGCCAAGCAGAAGCAGAATGTGCTCGATTACGACGATCTGCTGCTCTACTGGGCGCAGATGATGATGGCGCCGGCGCTCGCCGAGGATCTTGCTGACCGCTTCGACCATGTCCTGATCGACGAGTATCAGGACACGAACAGGCTTCAGGCCTCGATCCTGCTCAACTTCAAACCGACCGGCCGCGGCCTCACGGTCGTCGGCGACGACGCGCAGTCGATCTATTCGTTCCGCGCGGCGACGGTGCGCAACATCCTCGACTTTCCCGGTCACTTCACGCCGAAGGCCGAGTTGATCACGCTCGAGCAGAACTATCGCTCGACGCAGCCGGTCCTCGCCGCGGCCAATGCGGTGATTGATCTGGCGTCGGAACGCTTCACGAAAAACCTCTGGTCCGATCGCGCATCATCCGATCTGCCCACGCTCGTCAACGTCGCCGACGACATTGCGCAGGCCGGCTACATCGTCGAAAATATCCTCGCCAATCGCGAAGCCGGGCAGCGCCTGAAGTCGCAGGCGGTCCTGTTCCGGACGTCAAGCCACAGCGCGACGCTCGAGGTCGAGCTGACCCGCCGCAACATCCCATTCGTCAAATTCGGCGGCCTCAAATTTCTCGAGGCGGCGCACATCAAGGATGTGCTCGCGGTGATGCGCTGGGCGCACAATCTGCGCGATCGCGTCGCTGGATTCCGGGTGGCCCAGCTCCTGCCCGGCATCGGCCCGGGCACGGCTGCGAAGCTTCTCGACGCCATCGCCGAAAGCGGGAGCGCGGCCTCGGGCCTGCACGGCTTCCGTCCTCCGGCCGCGGCTGCCACACAATGGCAGGAGTTCGTCGAGACCATGAGCGCGCTGCATCTCGGCGCGGCGGGATGGCCGTCCGAACTTGATCTCGCCTGCCGCTGGTATCTGCCCTTCATGGAGCAACGCTACGAAGACGCAATACAACGGCAGGCCGACCTGACGCAGCTTGCGCAGATCGCAGCCAGCTATCCGACACGCGAACGCTTCCTGACCGAACTGACGCTCGACCCGCCCGATGCGACGAGCGACCAGACCGGTCCGCCGCTGCTCGATGAAGACTATCTGATCCTCTCGACCATTCATTCCGCCAAGGGCCAGGAATGGTCGTCGGTGTTCGTCCTCAACGTGGTCGATGGGTGCATTCCCTCCGACCTCGGCGTCGGCTCGACGCCGGAGATCGAGGAAGAACGCCGGCTTCTCTACGTTGCCATGACGCGGGCCAAGGATCAGCTTCATCTGATGATCCCGCAGCGCTTTTTCACGCATGGCCAGCGCAGCCTCGGCGACCGCCACGTCTATGCGCAGCGCACGCGCTTTATTCCGAACGGGATCACGAAGCATTTCCAGAGCCGGTATTGGCCGCGGGCCCAGACGGCTTCCGCTTCGGCGCGCTCGACGCGTACGCCAATCGACATGAAGGCGCGCATGCGCGGCATGTGGGAAAACAGCTAAAAGCGGGGCCATCTACCACAGCCGTTCGCGGCTTCCGTAAAGCGGATGCTGTTTTGGTACACCCACACGGCGAATGGCCGTTATCGCCTGGTCGCGCTCCTGAAAACTGCCGCGGCATTCATTATAGGTGCCCGTCGGGGGATAGGCGCCCACGACCAGGAAGGTCGAACCTGCGTTCAGACATTCATGTCCAACGCCGGCCGGCACGACGATGACGTCGCCGGCGCCGACCTTGACGGTCTTGCCCTTGTTGCCGCCGAGCCGCAGCGTCGCGGAGCCGCGGGCAATCCCCAGCACCTCGTGGATCATTGAGTGATAGTGGACGTAGTCGTAAATCCCGTTACGCCAGGCCTCGCCCCAACCGTTGATGTTGAACAGCTTCTCCAGAACGGCGGCTGAATCGTCCTTGCGGCCGAACCGGAGGGCTTTGCGGTAATAGAGCAACGGAAACTTGGGATTGTTCGGGATGTAGCCGTCGTCGCGGAATTTCATGCGAGAGGGACGGACGTCACGCACGCAGCCGAGCGCCTCCTCCCGGCTCGGGATGCCGATGCCGGTCGCCTTTTCGACGATGCGCTTGACGGGTTCGATGACGTCCATGCCTTGAACTGAACGCCGAGCGAGGCATCGAGTTTCAGCGGGGCACCCGATATGACCGATCGTGACCCGCCGGGGACCTGGCTCGAGGCGGACAATTCCAAGACTCCGAGAGCACAGTTCGATCAGAAGGCGGCCGCGATCATGCGCGCTGCAGCGGCCAATAACAGAACCGCCAGCACCAGCCTCAGCGCACCCGGCTTGAGATACTGCGTGCCCAGCCACGATCCGACAAGCCCGCCGACGGCGACACAAGCCAGCCATATCGGCAATTGCGTGGGCAGAGATGGCATCGTCGCCCATGCACCGAGCAGAGCAGCCGCCGAGTTCAGAAGGTTGAACACCGCCGATATGGCGGCGGCCGTCCTTGTTTCGGTCCAGCGCATTGCAAGCACAACAGGCGCGAGGAAAATCCCGCCGCCGACGCCCGTCACACCGGACACCAGTCCGATCGCGCCGCCGACCAGAAGCGACGGGAGGAACGGAGGAACAACGGGCGCTTGCTGGTCGAGCATCGAGGCGGATTTTACGGAGCGAAGCATCAGCACCCCGGCGACGAGCAACAACACGCCCACGACAGGCATGTAAACGGCCGCGGGGAGATGGAGCGCGCCGCCCAACAGCGAGAAAGGAGCGCCAAGCACGGCGAACGGATAGACGGTGCGCCAGGTCAGCATGCCGGCGCGATAGAAGCGATAGCATCCGATCGCTGACACCAGCACGTTGAGCGCGAGGGCGGTCGGCTTGATCGTTGCCGGATCGAAGCCGATCAAGCCCATCACGGCGACATAGCCGGTGCCGCCGGCCTGTCCCACCGCTGAGTAGAAGAGCGCCACGACCGCCAGGGCAAGGGCAAACAGAGCGTCAGTCATATGGTGGCTGTAGCACCCGTTGCAGTGAGCTTGAAAGCAACGCCCGGCATTCACGATCGTCCGTTACCGGAAATCTCGTGTCTTCACGCGTGTCAGATGAAACGGAACGGAGGCCTATCGGCGCGTGCCCGGTTTCTCCCTAACAAATCTGCGGAAACCGGCATTCGAAGCCCGGCAGCGCAAAGCAGTAGGAACCGGCCTCATGCCCGAGCCAGCGACGGCCTCATCAAGGCAGGTGCAGGGAGAAACCCGGCGGCTACCGCCGTCTTGTGCGCAGCCAGGAGACCTGCAAGCGCCAACAGGTTGATGGAGAAAATCCAGCCGACAACGGAAGGCGAAAATGCCTCGGCGCTCGATGGCAAGACAGCCGTTGCCGCGAACAAGGCCAGCTCGTGAATCGCAAAAGCGGCAAGGAACGCACCGCCCGCAACGATGATCGTGGAACCGAAGCGGCCGGCGGCCATGGAGACGGCGAACGCCGCAAGCACTGCCGCGACGCCGATAGCGGCCCCCCAAGCAAAGCTGTCCCACGTTCGCGGATATCCAAGAAGCCCGTAGCCGACCGCTTGATTCAAAAACCACGCCACCCCAATCAGCGAAAGGGCGTCGCGGCGGCGCATCTGCGTTCCCGCGACCGTCACAAGAGCTGCGAAGGGCGTTGCACAAGCAAGCGCCAGGCTGAACAACACGCTGGAACCGGCAACGAGTGCGATCCAGATCGACGTCCGCGCCGAATGCGGAAGCCCGGCAGCGTGCGGATTCTCAATTCTGGATCGCATATCGCACTCCGTCGGTTCAATCCCACGCCAGCGCGCCGCCGTTCTGGTATTCGATGACGCGCGTTTCAAAGAAGTTCTTTTCTTTCTTGAGGTCCATCGCCTCGCTCATCCACGGGAAGGGATTGTCCGCCTCCGCGAACACCGGCGCAAGCCCGAGCTGGGCGCAGCGCCGGTTGGCGATGAAGTGCATGTAGGTTTCGCACAAAGCCGCATTGAGGCCAAGGAAGCCGCGCGGCATCGTGTCCCGCCCGTACTTCGCCTCCAGTTCGGCCGCGTTCTTCAGCATCCCGCGAACCTCCCCCTGGAACGTTTCCGTCCAGAGATGGGGGTTTTCGATCTTGATCTGATTGATGACGTCGATCCCGAAATTCAGGTGAATGCTCTCGTCGCGCAGGATGTACTGGTACTGCTCGGCGATGCCGACCATCTTGTTGCGCCGCCCGAGCGAGAGGATCTGCGCAAAGCCGGTGTAGAACCACATGCCCTCGAAGACGACGTAGAAGGCGACGAGGTCGCGCAGGAAGGCCTGATCGGCATCGGGCGTCCCCGTCTTGAAGTTCGCATCATCGAGATGCTGCGTATGCTTGAGGGCCCACGCAGCCTTGTCGGTGATGGACGGCACCTCGCGGTACATATTGAACAGCTCGCCCTCATCGAGGCCGAGGCTTTCGACGATGTACTGGAACGTGTGCGTATGCACGGCTTCCTCGAAGGCCTGCCGCAGAAGGTACTGGCGGCATTCGGGATTGGTCAGATGCCGGTAGATCGCCAGCACGATGTTGTTGGCGACCAGACTCTCGGAGGCGGCGAAGAAGCCGAGATTGCGCTTGATCATGCGCCGCTCGTCTTCGGTCAGGCCGTCTTTGGACTTCCAAAGCGCGATATCGGCCTGCATCGACACTTCCGTCGGCATCCAGTGATTGTTGCAACCCGAAAGATACTTCTCCCACGCCCAGCGGTATTTGAGCGGCAGAAGCTGGTTCACGTCGGCGCGCGCGTTGATCATGCGCTTGTCATCGACCCGCACGCGCGCCGCGCCGCGATCGATGGCGCCAAGGCCGGTTGCATCCACGGGGGCAGCCTCCGGCAATGAATTGTCACTCCCGGAAAGAACGGGACGGACGATGTGCAGCGGCTTGGCCGCGGTGTCAGACCAGTCGAGCATAATTCTTTTCCCTTTTTCTTCGCTGCTTACTGGCAGGCTTCGCAGTCGGGGTCGTCGATCGAGCAGGCCTTGCCCCAGGCTTCTACCTGGGCATGACCGTTTCCGTTCGCATGACCGTTCGTGTGGCCGTTGGCATGCCCGTTCGCATGGCCATTGGTCGGAGCGGCGGCCGGCACGGAAGCCGAGACGGCGTTGAGCTTGCCATCGGTGCCTTTCAGCGTGGATTTCTCGACATGCGTCGCGGAGCGCGAGCGCAGATAGTAGGTGGTCTTGAGGCCCCGCTTCCACGCATGGCGATAGAGCGTGTCGAGCTTCTTGCCCGAGGGATTGGCGATGTAGAGATTGAGCGACTGCGATTGGTCGATCCATTTCTGACGCCGGGCCGCAGCGTCGATGAGCCATGCCGAGTCAATCTCGAAGGCGGTCGCATAGAGCGCCTTCAAATCGTCCGGCACGCGATCGATCTGGCCGAGGCTTCCGTCGAAATACTTCAAATCTGATATCATGACCTCATCCCACAGCCCGCGGCTCTTGAGATCGCGCACGAGGTAGGCGTTCACGACCGTAAAGTCCCCGGACATGTTGGATTTGACGTAGAGATTTTGGTAGGCGGGCTCGATTGACTGCGAGACGGCGCAGATATTCGAGATCGTGGCGGTCGGCGCGATCGCCATGGTGTTGGAGTTGCGCATGCCGACGGTCATCACGCGCTGACGCAAGGTATCCCAATCGAGGCGACTCCCACGGTCGAGATCGACCGGCGCGCCGCGCGCCTCATCAACGATCTTGATGGAATCGAGCGGCAGGATTCCCTTGGACCAAAGCGATCCCTCATAGGACGGATAGCGCCCGCGCTCGGCCGCAAGATCGACGGACCCCGAAATCGCCCAATAGGAAATCGCCTCCATGCTTTCGTCGGCGAAGGCGACCGCTCCGTCCGAGGCGTAGGGCAGCCGGAGGATGTTGAGCACGTCCTGGAAGCCCATGATGCCGAGCCCGACCGGCCGATGGCGCAGGTTGGAATTGCGCGCTTCGGGGATGGTGTAAAAATTCACGTCGAGGACGTTGTCGAGCATCCGCATCGCGGTCGTCACGGTGCGCGCAAGATGCTCGTGGTCGAGCTTGCCGTCCGCGATGTGGTTGACGAGGTTGACCGAGCCGAGGTTGCAGACCGCAACTTCCGTGTTCGAGGTGTTGAGCGTGATCTCGGTGCAAAGGTTGGACGAATGCACGACGCCGCAATGCTGCTGCGGCGAGCGGAGATTGCACGGGTCCTTGAAGGTGATCCACGGATGCCCCGTCTCGAACAGCATGGTGAGCATCTTGCGCCAAAGGTCGACAGCGCGAAGCTGCCTGGTCACGCGCATTTCACCGCGCGCGGATCTGGCTTCATAGAAGGCGTAACGCTCGGCAAAGGCCTTGCCGGTGAGATCGTGGAGGTCGGGGGTTTCGTCCGGGGAGAACAGCGTCCAGGCGCCATCTTCTTCCACGCGCTGCATGAAGAGGTCCGGCACCCAATTGGCTGTGTTCATGTCATGGGTGCGGCGGCGATCGTCGCCTGTGTTCTTGCGAAGGTCGAGGAACTCCTCGATGTCCACATGCCAGGTTTCGAGATAGGCGCAGACCGCGCCCTTGCGCTTGCCGCCCTGGTTGACGGCAATCGCGGTATCGTTGGCGACTTTCAGGAATGGCACCACGCCCTGGCTTTCGCCATTGGTGCCCTTGATATGCGCACCAAGGCCGCGCACGCGCGTCCAGTCGTTGCCGAGCCCGCCCGCGTATTTGGAGAGCAGCGCATTGTCCTTGATGGCTTTGAAGATGCCGTCGAGATCGTCGGCGACGGTGGTGAGGAAGCAGGATGAGAGCTGCGAGCGCAGCGTGCCGGCGTTGAACAGCGTCGGCGTCGATGCCATGAAATCGAAGCTCGAAAGCAAGTTATAGAACTCGATCGCCTTTCCTTCACGGTCGATTTCACGCAAGGCTAGGCCGCAGGCGACGCGCATGAAGAAGGCTTGCGGCAGTTCGAACCGCGTGCCGCGCGCATGCAGGAAATAGCGGTCGTAGAGCGTCTGGAGGCCAAGGTAGTCGAATTGCAGGTCGCGCTCGGGCTTGAGGGCTTCGGCGAGACGCGCAAGGTCGAAGCGGCCGATTTCAGGATCGAGCAATTCATTCGTGATGCCGGTCTGCACATAGGCGCGGAAATATTCCGCATAACGCCCGGCCATTTCGGCCTGCGTCGCCTGTTCGGGCTGGCCCATCACGAAGCTCAGGGCTTCGCGGCGCAGCTTGTCCAACAGAAGCCGCGCGCTGGCCTTGGCGTAATCGGGATCGGTCTCGACGAGGGTGCGCGCGGCAAGGATCGGCGCCAGCGCCAGCTCATCCACGCTGATGCCGTCATAAAGATTGCGCTGGGCCTCTGTCAGGATGGCTTCGGCCGAGACACCGTCAAGCCCGGCGGACGCTTCCTCGACCACGGCGGCGAGGCGCTTGCTGTCGAGCGGCACCAGCGTGCCATCGGCGGTCTTCATATGCAGGGACGGCGTGGCGGTGGCCGCTTTGCCTTTGGTCTTTGTCTCCGCCTTGGCGCGTTCGCGCGCGCGATCCTCGCGGTACAGCACATAGGCGCGCGCGACCTTGTGATGCTCGCTTCGCATCAGCGCGAGTTCGGCCTGATCCTGGATGTCCTCGATATGGAAGGTGCGCCCGGCATCGGCGCGGCGCGTCAGGCTGGCGACGATCTGATCGGTCAGCTCAGCCACCACGTCATGGACGCGCCGCGACGCCGCGGCGCTGCTGCCCTCGACCGCAAGAAACGCCTTGGTCAGGGCGACGGTGATCTTGGAGGCGTCGAAGGGCGAAACCGATCCGTTGCGGCGAATGACCTGATAGCCCGGCTCGCTTGCGGGCGAAGCCGAAGCGGCAGGGTTAGACAAACGCACGACACGCGCGGCAGCGGCAGTTTCCGTTCCGAGAGACATTGGCTCAAGACCCCGTGGTTGTTGCGGGCCGGGGTCTAAGCGGAGGCGCATGCAGGAAGAGGAGCGGCGGATGCCGCAACCTGCCACGCGACCACCGGGACACCCCGCCCAGGGACGTTTCTGGTGTCGCGGCAGGTCTCCTGGCTCGCGGGTCTTAGCATCCGTCCGGTCTTCCCGAAATCGTGCGATTCCAGTGACGTAAAACGTGGACTTCAGCTCTCCGCTTACAGTTGCGGGGGCAGCACCGGCTTTGCCCAAAACATAGGCGCACCGGCTTCCCTCTTAGCTCCCGATATTGCGACTCGGGAGAACCGTGACCACCATATCTAGTAGTTTTATACGACTCGGTGTCAATAAATCGTTTCGACCGTCGTCACTGAATTCTCATAATTCACAGCCGCTCCGGAACCCTGCGCATCGGCTTTCCGCCAAGCCACGATGATCCCAGGGTTATTCGACAGGCGCGCGATTTCCTGGGGCGGATGCAGCGCAAAATGGATCGACTGCTGGCCACGGCGGAAGGAGCCTGTGCCTGACTTGGGAAGCCGTCCGTCCTTTGTCCAGCGCCGCCGCTCGCGCGGTGTGATCTCCAGAATCTCCTCAACGACCTTTGGATAAAGACGCTCCTGCCGGAAGGCATCCAGTGCTTCATCGATGGCGGACAGAAGATCAACGAGATCGATAGTGGCCTGCGGCGGGATCGTGGTCCGGATGCCTTCTTCCTTCGCCGATACCTTGAGCCGGTGCCGTCGCAGCAGGCCCGCAACCCGGCGGCGGGCTTCCCGCGCGCGGCGCGCGGAGCCAAGCGTCAATTCGCGCGGCGGCGTGAAGCTCAATACAATTCCGGCCGCGCCATCATCGATGGTGACATAGCGGCTATGCAGGGCGGCGACGCTCACGCGGTTCTTCCAGCAGCTTCATTCATGAGGGCGCGCACTCTCCCGCCGGGCGTCATCCGGGTCAACTCGCGGCGTAGGGTGCAAAGGCGCTGCGGTTTTCATCGGCGTGAAGGTGGCGGCCCACCGGCGGAAAGGCGCGCTGTGGGCAATTGGTCCTTTCGCAAATCCGGCAACCCGCGCCGATAGGCGTCGCGGCCATGGGGTTGGTGAGATCGAGGCCGTCCGAATAGACGAGACGGCCCGCATGCTGGAGATCGCAGCCGAGCGCAATGGCGAAGGTCTTGCGCGGCGCATGATACCCGCCCTGGCCGTGCGAGACGGCGCGCGCCACCCAGAGATAGGTGCGCTCGTCTGGCATGCGGGCGAGCTGCGTCAGGATGCGGTCCGGCTGCGCGAAGGCTTCATAGACGTTCCAGAGCGGGCAGGTGCCGCCGATGCGCGAGAAGTGAAAATCGGTCGCCGACTGGCGCTTGGAGATGTTGCCCGCGCGATCGACGCGGATGAAGAAAAACGGGACGCCGCGTGCGCCGGGCCGCTGAAGCGTGCTGAGCCGGTGGCACGCCGTCTCGAACCCGACACCGAAAGTCTGGCCGAGAAGATCGATGTCGTAGCGGCATGCTTCCGCCATGTCGCGGAAGGCCGAGTACGGCAACAGCAGCGCCCCCGCGAAATAATTGGCAAGGCCGATGCGCGCGAGGCGGCGGGATTCATCATCGGCAAAAGACCCCGCGGCCACGATGGCATTGATGGTTTCGCTCTGTTCGAGGAAGGCTAGCTGCGTTGCCATCTGGAAGGCTTGCTGGCCGGAGCGCAGGCGCCGTGAAAGACGCAACACGCCCGCGCTTTGATCGAACCTTCGCTGTGCGTCCTGCGATCCATCTTCGGAGGCCGCGACCAGCACACGGACGCCATGGCGCGTGGATAGCCGCGCCATCAACGCGGCGGCCATGTTGCCGGGCGGAAGATTTTCTTCGCGCGCGATGCGCTCGGCTTCTTCATCCAGCTCGGCGATGTAATTGTGTCGCGCATAGAAGAAGTCGCGCACTTCCTCGAACGGCGTCGATACCGCCGAGACGGCACGGTCCTGCCGGTCATCGCCGAGCCGGACCGCGAGCGCCGCCGATTGTTCGATCGCGCGGCGATAACGCCGATGGAGCGACACGAAGGCGCGGCCCACGGCTGGCATGTTGGAAGCAAGCGCCCGCAATTCGGCGGTGACGATCGCTTCGCCGATGACCGGATCGGACAGCGCCTCCTTGAGATCGCCGATCAGCCGCGCCTCGTCGTCTTCCGAGAAGAGCTGCACGTCGATGCCGAATGCGGCATTGAGCTTCAGCAGCACCGGCACCGTAAGGGGCCGCTGGTTGTTCTCGATCTGGTTCAGATAGCTCAGCGACAGGCCGATGGCGGAGGCCAGCGCCTGCTGCGTCATCCCCCGTTCCTCGCGCAGGCGCTTCAGCCGCACGCCCATGAAGGCTTTCTTCATCGGAGCTCCATACCTTCGCAGACTTTGCAAATCTGTCGGAACTGCTTCGCAAAACTCCGCAACTTCAGCCCTTTACGCTGTGTCCGCCTTGCAAATATTGCGAAGGACGGTCGCGAACGCAAGCGGCCAGCGGGAGCACATCAGCATGACGGCCCTCGCGCCGGACACACCTCCGACCAGCGAAACGCGCTTCGTCGAGATGATCTTCCCCGAACAGGCGAACCATTACGGCACGCTGTTCGGCGGAAACGCCCTCAGCCTCATGGGCAAGGCGGCCTTTGTCGCGGCGACGCGCCGCGCGCGGGTGCCCGTCGTCATGGCGCGCTCCGAGAAAGTCGAATTCCACGTTCCGGTGCGCGTCGGCGAGCTCATCGAACTGACCGCGCGCGTCACGCGTGTCGGGCGTTCGTCCATGACCGTCGCGGTCGATGCCATCTCGGAAGAACTCACTACAGGCAAGCGGCGCCTTGCGCTCCGCGGCTCGTTCGAAATGGTCGCGGTGAACGGCACGGGCAATCCCGTGCCCGTCTTGCCGTGGCCGTCCATTCCCACCCCGGAGGAAATCCCGTCGTGAAGCTGCATTCCGTCCGCACGCATAAATCCGCCGACAACCTGCCGCGGGCAGCGCAACTCGCCTGGAAGATCGCCGAGGTCGCGGCCGATCCTGTTCCCGTCAGCCCGGCTGTGATCGAGATGATCGGCAACCGCCTTATCGACAATGCGGCGGTGGCGGCGGCATCCCTGTCGCGGCGGCCGGTGGCAAGCGCACGCGCGCAGGCGAACGCGCATCCGTTCAAACCGGGCGCCACGGTATTCGGCCTGTCACAGCACCGGCGGCTTTCGCCGGAATGGGCGGCCTGGGCCAACGGCGTTGCCGTGCGCGAGCTTGATTTTCACGACACGTATCTCGCGGCGGATTATTCGCATCCCGGCGACAACATCCCGCCCGTGCTGGCGGTTGCGCAGCATTGCGGCCTTGATGGCGCGGCGCTTCTGCGCGGCCTTGCGACCGGCTATGAAATCCAGGTCGATCTCGTGACGGGCATCTGCCTCCACGAACATAAGATCGATCATATCGCGCATCTCGGGCCTTCGGCGGCCGCGGGCATCGGAACGCTTCTGAACTTGCCAACCGAGACGATCTATCAGGCCGTGCAGCAGGCGCTGCATGTCACGACGACGACGCGCCAGTCGCGCAAGGGCCAAATCTCAAGCTGGAAAGCCTATGCGCCCGCCTTTGCAGGCAAGATGGCAATCGAGGCAGTCGATCGCGTCATGCGCGGCGAAGGCGCGCCGTCGCCCGCCTGGGAAGGTGAAGACGGATTCATCGCCTATCTGCTTGGCGGTCCCAAGGTGGAATATCAGGTGCCGCTGCCGGAGAAGGGCGAGCCCAAGCGCGCGATCCTCGACACCTACACCAAGGAGCATTCGGCCGAATACCAGAGCCAGGCGCTGATCGACCTCGCGCGGCGGATGGGGCCCAAGGTCGGCGACCTATCCAGGGTGAAAAGCATCGTCATCCACACAAGCCATCACACCCATTATGTGATCGGCACCGGGGCGAACGATCCGCAGAAGATGGACCCTAAGGCGAGCCGCGAAACGCTCGATCATTCCATCATGTACATCTTCGCCGTCGCGCTCGAGGATGGCGGCTGGCATCACGAGCGCTCGTATGCTTCGGAGCGCGCACAGCGCCCCGGCACCGTCGCGCTCTGGCACAAGGTTTCGACCGTCGAAGATCCCGAATGGACACGGCGCTATCACAGCCACGATCCCAAGGAGAAGGCGTTCGGCGGCAAGGTGGTCGTCACGCTCAACGACGGTTCGGTCATCACCGACGAGATCGCGGTGGCCGATGCGCATCCGCTCGGCGCGCGTCCCTTTGGCCGCGAACAATACATCGCCAAATTCCGCACGCTCGCGGAAGGCATCGTCACGCCGCACGAACAGGATCGTTTCCTTGGCCTGATCGAGCGGCTGCCGAAACTGAAAGCTGACGATCTTGCGGGGCTGACCTTCACGGTCGAGCCGTCGCTGCTTGGCTCGACCAAGGCGACGGGGATTTTCGACTGGCGCGATGAGCACGGCGGCGCAACGCGCGGCCTTTCGGTCGTCGGCGAATAAGGGGGGTACCATGGCTGAACAACTGACCCGCACCAACGCGCCGCCCAAGAAGTCGGTGGCGCTCTCCGGCATCGTCGCCGGGAACACCGCGCTTTGCACGGTTGGCCGTACCGGCAACGACCTGCACTACCGCGGCTATGACATTCTCGATGTTGCCGAGACCTGCACTTTCGAAGAAATCGCGCATCTCCTCGTGCATGGCACGCTGCCGACGGCGGCTGAACTCAGCGCCTATAAGGCAAAGCTCAAGAGCCTGCGCGGCTTGCCGGCTGCCGTGCGCGCCACCTTGGAAGCCCTGCCTGCGGCGGCGCATCCGATGGATGTCATGCGTTCCGGTGTATCCACGCTCGGCTGCGTGTTGCCGGAAGCGCATGACCACAACCATGCCGGCGCGCGCGATATCGCCGATCGCCTGATGGCTTCGCTCGGTTCGATGCTGCTTTACTGGCATCACTTCGCCCATAACGGCCGCCGCATCGAGGTCGAGACTGACGATGACAGCATCGGCGGGCATTTCCTGCATCTCCTTCACGGCACCGCGCCGAGCGAGCCGCATGTGCGGGCGATGCATACCTCGCTCAATCTCTATGCCGAGCATGAGTTCAACGCCTCGACCTTCACCGCGCGCTGCATCGCAGGCACCGGCGCCGATATTTATTCGGCCATCGCGGGCGCGATTGGCGCGCTGCGCGGCCCCAAGCATGGCGGCGCGAATGAGGTCGCCTTCGAGGTGCAGAAGCGATACGCGGGTGCCGATGAAGCCGAAGCCGATATCCGCCGCCGCGTCGCGGCCAAAGAGATCGTGATCGGCTTCGGACATCCCGTTTATACCGTCGCCGATCCGCGCAACCGCATCATCAAGGAGGTCGCACGAAATCTTTCGGTGGAAGTCGGCAGCATGAAGATGTTCGAGATCGCGGACCGGATCGAGGCGGTGATGGCCGAAAGCAAGAAGATGTTCGCCAATCTCGACTGGTTCAGCGCCGTGTCCTACCACATGCTGGGCGTACCGACGGCGATGTTCACGCCGCTGTTCGTCATCGCCCGCACCTCGGGCTGGAGCGCGCATGTGATCGAGCAGCGCCAGGACAACAAGATCATCCGCCCGACCGCCAACTATGTCGGCCCGGAGAACCTTGAGTTCGTGCCGATCGAGAAACGCGGCGTGGCGCCCTCCAAGCGCGCCGCCTGAAAGGAACCGTAATGCCGTATCTCATCGCCGCCGATCTGCCGGCGGAGGCTGCCGGGCAGCGCTTTCGCACCCGCATGGAGCGCGCAGGTATTCTTCAGATACCCGGCACGCATAACGGCATGGCCGCGCTTCAAGCGAAAGCGGCGGGTTTCGAAGCGCTCTATCTTTCAGGCGCGGCGATGACCGCCTCGATGGGCCTGCCGGACCTTGGCATCATCACCGTCGATGAGGTTGCTTTCTTCATCCGGCAGGTCGCACGCGCAAGCGGCCTTCCGGTGCTGGTCGATGGCGACACCGGCTATGGCGAGGCGCTCAACGTCATGCACATGGTCCGCACGTTTGAAGATGCGGGCGCGGCGGCCGTCCATATCGAGGACCAGCTCCTGCCGAAGAAATGCGGCCATCTCAACGACAAGAAGCTCGCCGATACCCATGACATGGCGGCCAAGGTCGCGGCGGCGGCAAAAGCACGGCGGCATCTTTATCTGATCGCCCGAACCGACGCGGCGGCAAGCGAGGGCGTGGACGGCGCGGTTGCGCGCGCGAAGCTCTACATGGAAGCGGGAGCCGATGCGATCTTCCCGGAAGCGCTCACGACGGCCGAGATGTTCAAGGAGTTTGCTGCGCGGATGCCAGGCGTGCCGCTGCTTGCCAACATGACTGAGTTCGGCAAGACGCCGTTCTTCACCGCGAGCGAATTTGAATCCATGGGCTACCGCATGGTGATCTGGCCGGTGTCATCCTTGCGCGTGGCCAACAAGGCGCAACAGAAGCTTTACGCCACGCTGCGCCGGGACGGCAGCGCCAAGACGATGCTCGGCGATATGCAAACCCGCGCCGAGCTTTATGAATTCATTGGCCTGAAAGATTTCGAAGCGCTCGACGCTTCGATCGTGCAAACCATCGTTCCGGATGCTGCGTAATACAGGACAAGAGCCAGCGCCCGATGCGCCGGGCGATCTTCGCGCCATCGGGGCGCATCCCGATCATTGGTATCCCGTCGCATGGTCGCGCGAGGTCAAACCGGGCAAGACCTTCGCTACCAGCTTCGCAGGCGAGCCGATCGTGCTGGTGCGCCCGTCTGCGGGGTCCGTCTTTGCGCTCGAAGACCGTTGCGCCCATCGCCAGGTGCCACTGTCCAAGGGCGTCGTCAACGATTGCACCGTGCGCTGCTGCTATCACGGCTGGAGCTACGATGCGTCCGGCCGATGCGTCGACGTGCCCTATCTCGGCAAGGACAAGCTGCCCAATGGCGTACGGTCTTATCCATGTCATGAGGGCAACGGACTGATTTTTGTGTGGCCGGGCGCGGGATCTCCGAAAGCTCCGCCCGGCACGATCGGCGCCTCCGCGGACCGCGCATATAAGACCCGGCGCTTTGGCAAGATTGTACGTTGTCACTACAGCTTCATGCACGAAAATCTGATGGACATGAACCATCAGTTCCTGCACCGAAGGACGACGGGCAAGGTCGCGCCGCGCTATCGCGGACGGCGCGCGGGCCCCGACTGGTTCGAGGTCGATTTCAGCTTCCGCCGCCCGGATGAGAAGCCGCCGCTTGGCGAGACAGTCATCGTCGGCAGCTTCCGCAGCGCCTCGGCCGACTCCCGCGACCTGATGACGGTCCGGACTGAATATCCTTATCAAACGCTCCGTTTCTGGACGGCAGGCGACAAACCCGTGCTGCATGTCTGGCTCGGCTACACGCCGGTTGACGCCGCGCAACGGTCGAACCGCACATTCATCCTCTTGTCGGTGCGCCGGCCCAAAATACCCGGCCTTCTCGATGTCGCGTGGCCGGTGCTGGCGTGGTTCACCAACCGGGTCTTCGCGGAGGACTGCGCGATCGTCGAGATGGAACAGGCCGCCTATGACAGCCAGGGCGGCGACTGGAATCAGGAGGTGTTTCCGCCTATACGCGAGCTGCGAAAGCTGCTCGCTGCCAATGGACGGCCGCCAGCCCATGAAACGAGCTGATGCCGCCTCGGCTTAGGACGCTTTGGATATGACCGAACGATCGAAACTCCAGCCGCCGGGCGGCCACCGCCGCGTCCTCCTTCATTCCTGCTGCGCGCCGTGTTCCGGCGAAGTGATGGAGGCGATGCTCGCTTCCGCGATCGATTACACGATCTTCTTCTACAACCCGAACATCCATCCGCAGAAAGAGTATCTTCTCCGCAAGGATGAGAACGTGCGCTTCGCCGAAAAGCACGGTGTCGCCTTCATTGACGCCGATTATGATAAGGACAACTGGTTCGCGCGCGCCAAGGGAATGGAGTGGGAGCCCGAGCGCGGGGCGCGCTGTACGATGTGCTTCGATATGCGTTTCGAGCGAACCGCGCTCTACGCCCATGAGAACGGTTTCCCGGTGATGACATCCTCGCTCGGCATCTCGCGCTGGAAAAACATGGCGCAGATCAACGATTGCGGCCAGCGCGCGGCGGGGCGCTACGAGGATTTGAGCTATTGGGATTTCAACTGGCGCAAGGGCGGCGGCGCGCAGCGCATGATCGAAATCAGCAAGCGCGAGGAATTCTATCAGCAGGAGTACTGCGGCTGCGTCTATTCGCTGCGCGACACCAACCAGCACCGGCGCGAACAGGGGCGCCCGCCGATTGAAATCGGCACGCAGTACTACGGTCGCTCAAACGATACAGTCGAATCCTGAAAACCAGACTACTGCGACGTACTGCTTGATCGTCTGCAGTTCAGACCCGCGCCGTTGATTTGGCAATGTCGAGAAAGCCTTGAATGTAGTCGACAGTCTCATCGCCACTGCGCATTCCGATGTGGATGCTTTTGGCTATGCCGCTCTCTCCAAACCGAAGCGCATGCAGCCTCTCGCCGGCTGGCAATTCATGCAGCAGCCAATCAGGGATCGCGCTCACGCCGCGTCCGGTCGCAACCATCTGGAGCATGAGGTCCGAGGTTTCGACCGTTCGATGCCGTTGCGGTAAACAGCCTGCCGGAACCAGGAAACGGGTGAAGACGTCGAGGCGCTCCGGCGCCACCGGATAAGTTATCAGCGTCTCGGAGCTGAGATCAGAGGGTGTTGCCACGGATTTCGCGGCCAGCGGATGATCTGCAGCGACGGCGAGGACGATCTCGTAATCGAAAACCGGCACGTAATTCAGATTGGGTCGCTCAATGGGATCGGGCGTGATCAACAAATCGATTTCGTGGCCCAGTAACGCTGCAATTCCGCCAAAGCGAAACGCCGTCGTCACATCAAGATCCACGCGCGTCCAGCGTCGCAAATAGGGATCGACGACGCGCGTCAACCACTGCTGACACGGATGACATTCCATCCCGACGCGCAGCGCTCCGCGATGACCTTGCGCGAACTCCTGTAAGACGCGCTCAGCATGATCTATCTGCGGCAACACGCGGCCCGCGAGCGCCAGGATATAGCCGCCGGCCTGGGTCAAACGGATTCCGCGCCCCTCCTTCTCCCACAGCGCGACGCCGAAGCGCTCTTCAAAGCGCCGGATGGCATGGCTCACCGCCGATTGGCTGAGACACAGCTTTTCAGCAGCGGCCGTGAGACTGCCGCACCGATCGACCTCACGGACGATGGCCAAATGCTGAAGGTCCAACATTCCATGACGTTATGTCATTGATCTGTGAAAACAAGACATTTTTTGTCATAGGAAAAGACCGCTATGGGTCGTTGCCCAATTTGCCCACGCCGCGCTCCCAACTTTTTCAGCCCGCGCCGGCGCAGCACGGAGAACGACAATGGTGCGGATCGCGAATCTCGGATTTCCCAGAATCGGAGCCCGGCGAGAGCTCAAGAAAGCCACGGAAAATTATTGGAAAGGCGAATGGTCGGCCGAGCAGTTGCTGGCAGCAGGTCGCGAACTGCGCGAGCGCCATTGGGCATTGCAGAAGGAGGCCGGACTCGACGTCATTCCGTCCAACGACTTCTCATTTTACGATCATGTCCTCGACATCAGCGTGATGGTCGGCGCTATCCCGAGCATCTACGGTTGGAAAGGCGGTCCGGTGCCGCTGGACACCTATTTTGCGATGGCGCGCGGCTCGCAAGGCGAGCAGCACGATGAAGCCTGTGCGCATGGCCATCACGGCGAGGGGCACGCGCACGGCGCGCCCGCGCAGGAGATGACCAAGTGGTTCGACACGAACTACCACTACATGGTGCCGGAATTCAGCAAGGACCAGCGCTTCGAATTGTCCTCGCTGAAGGCCGTTGATGAATACCGTGAAGCCAAGGCCCTCGGCTACCAGACCCGTCCCGTGCTGCTCGGCCCCGTCACCTATCTGAAGCTGGGCAAAAGCAAGGACGCGGGTTTCGATGCCCTGTCACTGCTGCCGGGCTTGCTTCCGGTCTATATCGATATGCTGCGCCGTCTTGCGGCGAACGGCGCCGAATGGGTGCAACTCGATGAGCCATGCCTCGTTCTCGATCTCGACGACGCCACCCGCGCTGCCCTGCGTGCAGCCTATGGCCAGATCGCGCACGCGCTGCCGAATCTCAAGATCATGCTCACGACGTATTTCGGAGGGCTCGGCGACAATCTTGACACCGCGCTGTCGCTTCCGGTGGCAGGGTTTCACCTCGATCTCATCCGGGCCCCGGAGCAGCTTGAGGCCATCGCTGCGAAGGCGCCGGAAGGTCTTGTCCTCTCGCTCGGCGTCATCGACGGCCGCAATATCTGGCGCGCCAACCTTCCGGCGCTGCTCGACCGGTTGGAGCCCGTGGTGGCCAAGCGCGGCACGGATCATGTGCAGATCGCGCCATCCTGCTCGCTTCTCCATGTGCCGATCGACGTTTCGCTCGAAACCGATCTCGATGAAGAAGTAAAGAGCTGGCTCGCGTTCTCGGTCCAGAAAATGGCTGAGCTGGCGACACTCGGTGCAGCGCTGGCCAAGGGCCGTGCGTCGGTTAGCGCAGCGCTCGATGCTTCGGCCAAGGCCGCGGCAGCGCGCAAGGCTTCGGCGAAGGTGCATGATCCCAAGGTCGCAGCGCGAATGGCCGCGATCACGCCCGCCATGGCGAAGCGCAAAAGCGGCTTTACCGATCGGGCCAAGGTGCAGCGCGAGCGCTTCGAGCTTCCGGCTTTTCCGACGACGACGATAGGTTCGTTCCCGCAGACCGCCGAAGTCCGCAAGGCGCGCGCGGCGCATGCCAAGGGCGCGATGAGCGATGCGGAATACGAAAAGTTCCTGCGCGAGGAAACCACGTGCGTCATCCGCTGGCAGGAAGAGATCGGCCTCGACGTGCTGGTGCATGGCGAGTTCGAGCGCAACGACATGGTGCAGTATTTTGGCGAGCAGCTTTCCGGCTTCGCTTTCACCAAGCATGCGTGGGTGCAGAGCTACGGGTCGCGCTGCGTCCGCCCGCCGATCCTGTTCGGCGACGTCTCACGACCGAAGCCCATGACCGTCGCTTGGTGGAAATACGCGCAGTCCGAGACGAAGAAGCCGATGAAGGGCATGCTCACCGGTCCGGTGACCATCCTCAACTGGTCCTTCGTGCGCGATGACGTGCCGCGCAGTCTTGCCTGCCGACAGATCGCGCTTGCGATCCGCGATGAGGTCGCGGATCTCGAAAGCGCGGGCGCGGCCATGATCCAGATCGACGAAGCGGCCTTGCGCGAGGGCCTGCCGCTGCGCCGTTCGGAATGGAAAAGCTATCTTGAATGGGCGGTCGAGAGCTTCCGCTTGTGCTCGACGGGCGTCGCGGACGCCACGCAGATTCACACGCATATGTGCTACTCTGAATTCAACGATATCATCGATGCAATCGCGGCAATGGACGCCGATGTCATCTCGATCGAGACGTCGCGCTCCAAGATGGAATTGCTCGATGCGTTCCGGAACTACAAATATCCGAACGAAATCGGGCCCGGCGTGTATGATATCCACTCGCCACGGGTGCCGGAAGTCGAGGAGATGACGAACCTCATGAAGCTCGCGCGGCAGCGACTTGCTGATAGCCAGCTCTGGATCAATCCCGATTGCGGCCTCAAAACCCGCAAATGGGAAGAGGTGCGCCCGGCGTTGGTGAACATGGTCGATGCGGCGCGGCAG
Source organism: Bradyrhizobium sp. Leaf396 (assembly GCF_001424605.1). Taxonomy (NCBI): domain Bacteria; kingdom Pseudomonadati; phylum Pseudomonadota; class Alphaproteobacteria; order Hyphomicrobiales; family Nitrobacteraceae; genus Bradyrhizobium; species Bradyrhizobium sp. Leaf396. The sequence goes on along the minus strand of NZ_LMQJ01000010.1, from coordinate 104,169 downwards.
ATTCGACTCTCGCACTAGTCAGGATCATGCCAGTTTGCATGCCGCGCGCATCGGATCTCATTCAGCCCGTCGACGCTGTTGAGCACCGCTTGCCACTCCCGCAAAGTAATAGATGTATCGGAGATGCTGGGCCTGATCGGCTGAATGCGTTCAGATCCAGCTCTCCGCAAGATTGTCTATTGCTTTTGTTGTCGCGTTCTCACACGAGCCCCACATCGCGTTCGCCGCAGTGGCTCCGATAGCGAGCTCCTCGTCGGCCAGTTGTTCAGGCTGTCTGGCGCAGGAACGAAAGCCATCGCGTTCATCGCGGCGATACGCAATTCGCTCTTCGTTCTACCGCTCGGCCTTGCCGTTCCGATGCTTCCCGTGATTGTCGTCACGCAGGCTCTCGTCGAACTGCTCAGCGATGCGAGAGAACGGTGTGGCTCGTTACGCACGAAGCGGGTTTCACCTCTGTCCTGAGGCATACCGCTGCGATGGAGCTACTGCACGCTGGCGTCGATACGCCCGTGATCTCGCTGCGGCTTGGTCACGAATCGACCCGGTCAATGCAACGATACCTACATGCCCATCTCGCGCTCAGGGAAGCCGTTGGCGCGCGTGGATCCCATGGACGGTCAGTGGGCAGGCCGCCTCAAGGCGGATGACAAATTGCTCGCCTTCGTGAATGACCTCTGACGCCTGCTTGGTGCTGCGGCCGGGCCGATTGAATGATCTGGCTCGGCGCACCTCGACCCGACGGCGAACATACGGAAGACCTTCCCATCGGGCTGGACTCCCGCTAATATGTCGATTAGTCTCGACACATGGAATCAGAGCAAGCCATCCTCGCCTTTGCGGCGCTCGCCCAGCCGACCCGCCTCAACGTCTTCCGGCTCCTCATGGAGCACGAACCTGACGGACTGCCTGCCGGGGAGATCGCCCGGCATATGGCCGCGCCGCACAACACCATGTCCACGCATCTGGCGATCCTCACCCGCGCCGGATTGATCGAGGCCGAACGCCAAAGCCGCTCGATCATCTACCGCGCGAAGCTCGATGCCGTGCGTACGCTTACCGGGTTTCTGGTCAAGGATTGCTGCGGCGGCCGTCCGGAGATCTGTGCTCCGCTGATCGCAGACCTCGCTCCCTGCTGTCCGCCAAATAAGAGTGCTGCCAAGGAGACCGTCTGTGACTAACCGAATCTATAATGTGCTCTTCCTCTGTACCGGCAATTCCGCCCGTTCGATCCTGGCCGAGAGCGTGCTTACCAAGGACGGCAGCGGGCGCTTCCGCGCATTCTCCGCCGGCAGCCAGCCAAAGGGCGTCGTCAATGCCTTCGCGCTGAAGGTGCTGCGCAGCTTCGACTATCCGGCCGAGGGTTTCCGGTCGAAGAGCTGGGAAGAGTTCGCCAGGCCCGATGCGCCGGTGATGGATTTCGTGTTCACCGTCTGCGACAACGCCGCCGGCGAATCCTGTCCGGTCTGGCCGGGCCAGCCCATGACGGCGCATTGGGGAATCGAGGACCCCGCCGCGGTCGAGGGACCGGACATCCAGAAGGAGGCCGCTTTCGTAGCCGCCTTCCGCTATCTCAAAAACCGGATTTCCGTCTTTGCGGCGCTGCCGATCGCCAGCCTCGACCGCATGACGCTCGGCTCCAAGCTCGTCGAGATCGGCCAGTTGCAGGGCGCGACCAAGCCACGTCCGAGCGCGGCATGAGGGCGGTCATGGACGTCATCATCTATCACAACCCCGATTGCGGCACGTCGCGCAACACGCTGGCGATGATCCGCAATGCCGGCATCGAGCCGCATGTCATCGAGTATTTGAAGACGCCGCCCACACGGGCGCTGCTCAAGCAGCTCATCGCGCGCATGGACATCTCCGTCCGCGCCCTGTTGCGCGAGAAGGGCACGCCCTATGCGGAGTTGGACCTTGGCAATGCAAAGCTGACCGACGATCAGCTTCTCGACGCCATGATGGCGCATTCCATCCTCATCAACCGCCCGATCGTCGTGAGCCCGCAGGGCGTGAAGCTCTGCCGGCCTTCCGAAGAAGTGCTCGCGCTCATACCGCCGCAGCAAGGTGAGTTCATCAAGGAAGACGGCGAGCGCGTGGTGGACGAACACGGCCGTCGCGTGGCGACGGCGTGAGGAACGAGCATGTCCACCTTTGAACGTTACCTCACCCTGTGGGTCGCGCTGTGCATCGTGGCCGGCATTGCGCTCGGCCACTTTATGCCGGGCGTGTTCCACGCCATCGGCGCTGCCGAGATTGCCAAGGTCAACCTGCCGGTTGCGGCGCTGATCTGGCTGATGATCGTGCCGATGCTGGTGAAGATCGACTTCGCCGCACTCGGTCAGGTCAGGGAACACTGGCGCGGCATCAGCGTGACGCTGTTCGTCAACTGGGCCGTGAAGCCGTTCTCGATGGCGGCGCTCGGTTGGCTGTTCATCGGCTATCTGTTCCGGCCCTACCTGCCGGCCGACCAGATCGACAGCTATATCGCCGGTCTCATCATCCTCGCAGCCGCACCCTGCACCGCGATGGTGTTCGTCTGGTCGAATCTCACCAAGGGGGAGCCGCATTTCACGTTGAGCCAGGTCGCGCTCAATGACACGATCATGGTGTTCGCCTTCGCGCCGATCGTCGGCTTGCTGCTCGGCCTCTCGTCCATCATCGTGCCGTGGGATACGCTGGTTCTCTCCGTCGCGCTCTACATCGTCGTGCCGGTGATCGCCGCGCAACTGCTGCGGCGCCGATTGCTTGCGACAGGCGGCGAGCCGGCCTTGAAGCGGTTTCTGGACCGGCTCCAGCCGCTGTCACTGGTCGCACTTCTCGCCACCCTCGTTCTTCTGTTCGGCTTTCAGGGCGAACAGATTCTGGCGCAGCCGCTCATCATCGCGCTGCTGGCGGTGCCGATCCTGATCCAGGTCTATTTCAACTCCGGGCTCGCTTACCTGCTCAACCGCATCTCGGGTGAGCAACATTGCGTTGCCGGCCCATCTGCCTTGATCGGAGCCTCCAACTTCTTCGAGTTGGCGGTCGCCGCCGCCATCAGCCTGTTCGGCTTTCAATCGGGCGCCGCGCTCGCCACCGTCGTCGGGGTGCTGATCGAGGTGCCGGTGATGCTCTCCGTCGTCTGGATCGTGAACCGCTCCAAGGGCTGGTATGAGGGCGGACGCGCTGGCGAGCGGATCGCGGAAGAGACTGGTCCAGGGCACTAATTCGACTATCATGGAAATAACTGTTGACCTCGCAAGGATAGGCGGGTTAGCTTATTTCCATGAATCTCGAAAGAGCAGCAAAACAGCTCGAAGCGATCGGCAACCCGACCCGTCTTCGAGTCTATCGAGCCCTCGTCCGGGCCGGGAATAACGGGCTGCCGGTCGGTCGCCTGCAAACGAAGCTCGGCATTCCGGCATCGACGCTCTCCCATCACTTGCAGCGGCTGGTCGCGACGGGACTTGTGACGCAGGAACGTCAGGCCACCACGTTGATCTGCCGCGCCAGCTACCCGGCGATGAACGGCCTCATCGGCTTCCTCGCCGACGAATGCTGCGCCGATGCCGGCTGCGTTGCGAGCGAGGAGGAAGCGGTCGTCTGACGGCCTCTCGTTTTGTGCATTATTTCGGTAATCCCGGAAGGATAGAATATGCAGCATCCCTCCCAAGCGACGCTTCCCGTGGCCGTCATCGGCGGCGGTCCCGTCGGTCTTGCCGCCGCGGCCCATCTGGTCGAGCGAGGCGTGCCGGTGAGGCTCTACGAAGCCGGCGCCACCGTCGGCGCCAATATTCGCGACTGGGAACATGTCCGCGTGTTCACGCCGTGGCGCTATTGTGTGGATGCGGCATCTGTCGCTCTCCTGGAACGCCAGGGGTGGAAGCAGCCCTCCGCCGATGCGTTTCCGACCGGCGGCGAGATCGTGCGCGACTATCTCGAACCGCTTGCGGCAACACCCGCGCTTGCCGACATCATCGAGACCGGCGCGCGCGTTGTCGCAATCTCGCGGCTCGGCATTGATAAGGTCGTCAGCCACAGCCGCGAAGAGCGGCCTTTCGTGCTGGCGGTAGAGACGGCAGCCGGCATGCGGCGCGATCTTGCCCGCGCGGTGATCGACGCCTCCGGCACATGGGCAACTCCGAACCCGCTCGGCGCAAGCGGCGTGCCCGCCGACGGCGAGGCCACGTTTGCGGATCGCATTGCCTATGGCATCCCCGACGTGCTCGGCCGGGACCGGCGCCTCTATGCCGGGCAGACGACATTGGTGGTCGGGGCCGGTCATTCTGCGGCCAACGCGCTGCTCGATCTCGCGCGGTTGTCGGACGCTGACCCGGCTACGACGGCAATCTGGTCGACACGCAGCACCAACCTCGCGCGCATCTATGGCGGCGGCGATGCTGACCAGTTGCCGGCGCGCGGCGAGCTTGGGGCGCAGACACGGGCATTGGTGGAGAACGGCCGCGTGTCGCTCTTTGCGGGTTTCACGATCATCCGCATCCGCGAGGCAGACGGCCGGATCATGATCGACGGCGAGACGGCGGCGGGTCCGCGCAGCATCGGCCCGGTCAATCGGATCATTGCTGCGACAGGCCAGCGTCCAGACCTCTCGCTGACGCGCGAACTGCGGCTCGATCTCGATCCATTGCTCGAAAGCACCAAGGCGCTCGGCCCGCTGATCGACCCGAATGAGCATTCCTGCGGATCGGTCCCGCCGCACGGGCATCGCGAACTCGCCCATGTCGAGCGAGGCTTCTACACCGTCGGCATCAAGAGCTACGGCCGCGCGCCGACCTTCCTGCTGCTGACGGGCTACGAGCAGGTGCGCTCCGTCGCCGCCGCGCTCGCCGGCGACATGGCGGCCGCCGACAATGTCCAACTCGTGCTTCCCGAGACGGGCGTTTGCAACACGTCCTTCTCCGTGGAGGGCAGCGCGGCGGCCGCATGCTGCGGCGGGCCCGCACCGGACAGGGCCGACGCCTGTTGCGTTGCCGACGCCGTGGCGAAGGACGAGGGCAAGAAGGGATGCGGCTGCGGCGTTGCCGCGTAAGCGTCCCTGTGGCGGAGGTGCTTACCTCGACCTATCGGCCGCCAAGGCTTCTTGTGGTCATTCCCGTCCTCGGTGTGACACAGATTCTGGCGTGGGGCTCTTCCTACTATCTGCTGGCGGTGCTGGCGCAGCCGATCGCGGCCGATACCGGCTGGTCGCTGGCATGGATCGTCGGCGGGCTCTCTCTCGGCCTCCTGGTCGCCGGGATCGTGTCGCCGCGCGTCGGGGACAGTATCCAGCGGCTTGGCGGGCGCGCTGTACTTGCGACCAGCGCTGTGTTTCTCGCGCTGGGACTGACGGGTCTCGCGCTCTCGCCCAATCTGCCGGCCTACATCTTCTCGTGGCTCCTGCTCGGCATCGGAATGGGCGCCGGCCTCTACGACGCCGCGTTCGCGACCTTGGGCCGCCTGTATGGAGAGCGGGCGCGAACGGCGATCACAACGCTGACCCTGTTTGGCGGCTTTGCCAGCACTGTTTGCTGGCCGCTGTCAGCCCTGTTCGTATCGCAGTTCGGCTGGCGCAATGCCTGCCTGATCTATGCGGGCATCCATCTCGCCGTGCTCCTGCCGCTCTATATCTTTGCAATGCCGAGGGAGCCGAAGCGCGAGTTGATCCGGAGCGCAAAGGTTGGCGACCATGATGGCGATGCTGTTGCTCACCCGCGGCCGGCGGGGTCGACGTCCCTGTTCGTCCTGATTACGCTCACCATCACCATCAGCTCGATGATCTCCGCATTGCTCTCCGTGCATTTGCTGATGATCCTTCAGGCCCGTGACATCGCTCTTGCGGCGGCCGTCGCGCTCGGTGCGATCGTCGGGCCCTCGCAGGTCGGGGCGCGCGCGATCGAGATGACGATCAGCCGGTTTCATCATCCGATCTGGACCAAGTTCGCATCGACGGTGTTCGTGGCGGCCGGCATTGGGCTTCTCTGGGTGGGCATTCCAGTCGTTGCGGCCGCACTCATCTTCTATGGTACGGGCATCGGCATCGAGTCGATCGCGCGAGGCACGCTGCCGCTCGCCGTCTTCGGAGGAGACCGTTACGCTTCGATCATGGGCCGCATCGCAATGCCGAGCCTCATCATGCAGGCCGCATCTCCTTCTTTGGGCGCAGTGCTGATCGACAGCTTTGGAGCAGACGCAACCCTCGCTATCCTCTTCACCATCGCGCTTGCCAACGTCGCGCTTGTTGCTTCGCTCTACGCGCGCCTCAGCCACGACCGGTACGGGAGCAAGGACCTGTAAGAAGCATTATGCTGGTCGCTACAGACGCATCGCAATTAAGATGGGAATGGCAAGCGCCGCCGGCGTCGTTTCTCTGACGACGCTTCATTGCTTCGAAGAGCCATAGGCCAGGAGCCGCAGCGCGTTGGCGGTGACGAGAACGGTCGCGCCGGTGTCGGCCAGAATCGCCATCCAAAGCGTCGTCACGCCGAACAGCGTGGTGACGAGGAACACGGCCTTCAGGCCGAGTGCGATGGTTATGTTTTGCCGGATGTTGCCGAGCGTCGCCTGAGAGAGCGCGACGAGGCCGGCGACACCCTCTACGCGGTCCCTGAGCAGGGCCGCATCGGCGGTTTCCAGCGCCACATCGGTGCCCCCGCCCATCGACACGCCGACAGAGGCCGCCGCGAGTGCTGGGGCGTCGTTGATCCCGTCACCGACCATCGCGACAGGTCCGGATTCCTTCAGTCGGCCGATCTCGGCGAGCTTGGCATCGGGAAGAAGCTCGCCCTTGGCTTCGAGGCCGAGGCTTGATGCAATAGCGCTTGCGGTGCGCTGATTGTCGCCCGACAGCATCAGCACCCTGACGCCGCGTTCCTTCAGTCGCCGAATGCCTTCAGCGGCATCGTCGCGCGGTTCGTCGCGCAGCGCGATCAGTCCTTCGATGGCCTTGCCTGTCATCAGCACGACAACCGTCTTGCCCTTGGCTTCAAGCGCAAGGATGCGGTCGCGCACATCGGCCGGTATTTCGGTTCCTTCGGCGGCATGGCGCGGCGAGCCGACCGAGGCAAAGCCGGACTTGAGCCGCGCCGTTACCGCCTTGCCGGGCACGGCAATGCCGCCGCCGAAGACCTGCGGAAGCTCCAGCGCGCGCTCCTGCGCGGCTTCGACAATCGCGATACCGAGCGGATGGCTGACATTGCGCTCGACGGCCGCTGCCCTGGCGAGTACGTCGTCCTCCGACCCGGACAGCGCGATCACGTCCGTCACCTTGGGATGGCCGCGCGTCAGCGTGCCGGTCTTGTCGAAGGCGACGGTCACGACCTTGCCGAGCGTCTCAAGCGCCGCGCCGCCCTTAATGAGCAGACCCTGACGCGCGCCTGCGGCAAGGCCGGATGCGATCGCCGCGGGCGTGGAGATGACCAGCGCGCAGGGACAGGCGATCAGCAGCGTGGCGAGACCGCGATAGATCCATGTCATCCAGTCGGCGCCGAAGGCCAGCGGCGGAACGACGATGATGAGCGCCGCTACGATCATCGCGCCCGGCGTGTAGTATTTCGAGAAGCGGTCGATCATGCGCGCGGTTGGCGCCTTCGATTCCTGCGCCTCCTCGACCATGTGGATGATGCGCGCGATCGTGTTGTCGGCCGCGACACGGGTGATCCTGACCCGCAGCTCGCCATTGGCGTTGATCGAGCCGGCAAAGACCTTGGCGCCCGGCTCCTTCAGGATCGGCACGGATTCGCCCGTCACCGGGGCTTCGTTGACCTCCGACGAGCCGTCCTCGACCACGCCGTCGGATGGTACCCGGTCGCCCGGCCGCACCACGACGCGATCGTCGATCGCAAGCGCCTCCACGGGCACGCTTTCGGTCTGGCCCAACGGGTCGAGCCGGAACGCGGTGCGGGGAACAAGGTCGATCAGCGCCTCGATGCCGGCGCGCGCCCGCCCGGCCGCGACCGTCTCCAGAAGCTCGCCGACGGCGAACAGGAAGATGACCACCGCGGCCTCTTCGGTCTCACCGATCGCGACGGCACCGAGCGCTGCGACCGTCATCAGCGTCTCGATGGAAAAAGGCGAGCCTTCCAACGCCCCGGCAACCGCACGGCGGGCAAAGGGCACGACGCTGACCAGCGCCGCGCCCGCGTAGAGCCATGTATCCCACGCGGGCAGGAAGAAGCTCGCGACGAAGGCGGTGGCGAACAGCGCGCCGGTCATGAACACCAGCCGCGCCTTCATTCCCCGCCACCAAGGGTCCCTTGCGCGCTTTGTCGGCAGAGCGGTTTGGGTTCCCGGCGCCGAGCCGGCCGGCTGGTAGCCCAGCGTCCTGATCTTCTCCTCGATCGTGCGTTGAGAAGTTCTGTCCTGATCGACGTTCAGCGCCAGCGTTCCGGCCGCGTAGCTGACATTGATGTCGCTGACGCCGGGCAGCCGCTCCATCGCGGCCTCGATTTTCAGCGCGCAGGCTGCGCAGTCCATGCCTTCGATCTGCAGCTTGAGCGGGCTCGCGGCAGCCATCGTGTCACCTCGACTCTGATGAAGTGACGCCTTACCTATTCCCTGTAGTCACTACAGGCTCAAGCGATGGACGAGAAAATTCTGACGATCGGACAATTGGCTCGCGAAACCGGCACCAAGGTTGAGACAGTTCGATTTTACGAGAAATCCGGACTGTTGCCCGCTCCGGCTCGGACCAGCGGGAACTACCGCTCCTACGACAGGGGGCATTTTAACCGGCTGAGTTTCATTCGCAGGGCGCGCGATCTCGGCTTCTCGCTGGATCAGATTCGCGCACTGCTCACGCTGTCGGATGATCGCAACCAGTCCTGTGTGGCGATCGACGCGATCGCCAAGGAACATCGCGCCGAAGTCGTGCGCAAGATCGCCGACTTGCGTTCGCTTAAGAAGGAACTCGATCGAATGATTGATCAGTGCGGCTGCGGGGTCGTCGCCGATTGCCGCATCATTGAATCGCTTTCCCCTCGCTAGGTCCTTTGTGACCAGGTGAAGTGGATGGGATTTTCTCCCATGCCTGTTGCTGCAGGAAAGGACGAAACACTATGCCGAGCCGAAGAGTCCGATCTATCGAAAGTCTCGCGGTTTGGGGAGCTTCATCGGCATAGTGTCGGACTCGGGATAAGATCCCTTATGCCGAGATCGGCATAAAGGATCCACGATGTTCTTCGGCCGTGGGCCCTTCGGCACGCTGCGAGGATCGGGCGTCGGGCTGCCGTGGTGGAGCTCATCGCCGCGGCCATGCGGGAGCGGGAAGGCGTCGTCGCGCTCGCCAACGCTGGCCAGTTCGCCGGACAGATCGGACAGATGACGCGCGACGAGATGCACCACCTCCCCTTCCCGCTGAATCCGCCCACGGACCGAAAGCAAGCCGGCCGAAAGCACGACGCGCCGGTATTGCTCGAAGACCTGGGGCCAGATGACGAGATTGGCGATACCGCTCTCATCCTCGATCGTGATGAACATCACGCCTTTGGCCGATCCGGGCATCTGCCTCACCAGAACGAGGCCGGCGGCTTCGAGCCAGCGGCCGTCGCGCGCCGCCATCGCCTCGGTGCAGGTGACGATCCGCCGGCGCGCGAGGTCAGCGCGCAGGAACGACAGCGGATGCGCGCGCAGCGTCAGGCCGACATGGCCATAGTCCTCGACCACCTCGCCGCCGGCTTTCATGGGGCGCAGCGCGACGGCCGGCTCGTGGATCTCCGGCACGGTCCTCGCTTCGCGCGAAGCGGCGGCCGCGAAGAGCGGCAGCGGTTCGTCGCGCAGCGCCTTGATCGCCCACATCGCATCGCGCCGTGGAAGACCGAAAGCCGGACGAAACGCATCGGCGTCGGCAAGGTGAACGAGCGCGGCGGCCGGCACGGCGGCGCGGCGCCATAGATCGTCGACCGACGAGAACGGCCGATCGCCGCGGGCGGCGATGATCTGCGCGGCGTCGCCATTGGCCAGGCTGCGCACCATGCGCATGCCGAGTCTGACTGCGAAGCGGTCCTCATCCTCGGTCGGCTCCAGGGTGCAATCCCATCGGGATCGGTTGACGTCGACGGGGCGCACCTCGACGCCGTGATCGCGCGCATCGCGAACGATTTGCGCCGGCGCATAGAATCCCATCGGCTGGGCATTGAGCAGGGCCGCGCAGAAGACATCCGCGTGATGGCATTTCATCCAGGAAGAGGCATAGGCCAGCAACGCGAACGAAGCGGCATGGCTTTCAGGAAAGCCATAGCTGCCGAAGCCCTTGAGCTGCGAGAACGTCTTCTCGGCAAAGTCGCGGGCGTAGCCGTTGTCGATCATACCGTTGACGAGCTTGTCCTTGAAAGCCGAGACGCCGCCCGTGTGTTTGAACGTCGCCATGCTCCGGCGGAGCTGGTCGGCCTCGCCGGGCGAGAAGCCGGCCGCCGTGATCGCAATGCGCATCGCCTGTTCCTGAAACAGCGGCACGCCGAGCGTCTTACCCAGCACTGCCTCGAGCTCGGGCGTCGGATAGACGACGTCCTCCTTGCCCTCGCGTCGGCGCAAATACGGATGCACCATGTCGCCCTGGATCGGTCCTGGCCGCACGATCGCGACTTCGATGACGAGGTCGTAAAAGGTGCGCGGCTTGAGCCGCGGCAACATGCTCATCTGCGCCCGGCTCTCGATCTGGAACACGCCGAGCGTGTCGGCGCGCCGGATCATCGCGTAGGTGCGCGGGTCCTCGGCGGGAATGGTCGCGAGATCGAGCGCGACGCCTTTGTGCTCCGACAAGAGATCGAAGGCGCGTTTCATGCAGGACAACATGCCGAGCGCGAGACAATCCATCTTCATCATGCGCAAGGCGTCGACATCGTCTTTGTCCCACTCAACGACTTGCCGTCCAGCCATCGCCGCGGGCTCGATCGGCACGAGATCGTCGAGCCTCTCGCGCGTCAGAACGAAACCGCCAGGATGCTGGCTGAGATGGCGCGGCGTGCCGATCAGCGCGCGCGCCAGCTCGAGCGCGAGGCGCAGGCGCCGGTCGCCGAGATTCATGTTGAGGTCGGCGGCGTGCTTGTCCTCGATGCCGGTCCGTGACCAGCCCCAGACTTGGCCGGACAGCATCTTGATTGTGTCTTCGGTCAGGCCCAGCGCCTTGCCGACATCCCGCAGCGCCCCTTTCGACCTGTAGCGGATCACAGTCGAACACAGAGCCGCCCGGTCGCGGCCATAGGTCTCATAGACCCACTGGATAACCTCCTCCCTCCGCTCATGCTCGAAATCGACGTCGATGTCGGGAGGCTCCTTGCGTTCGACGCTGACGAAGCGCTCGAACAGCAGGTCGTTGCGATCCGGGTCGATGGATGTGATGCCGAGCACGTAGCAGACGGCGGAATTGGTGGCCGAACCGCGCCCCTGACATAAGATTCCCTTCGATCGTGCGAAGCGGACGATCGCGTTGACGGTGAGAAAATACGGGGCGTAATCGAGCGTGCGGATCAGCGCGAGCTCATGCGCGAGGATCTTGCGCACCCTGTCGGGCACGCCCTCAGGATAGCGCTCCGCGGCGCTTTCCCATGTGAACTTCACCAGCGCCTCCTGCGGCGTGAGGTCCGGCTTGCTGCGCTCTTCCGGATATTGGTACTCGAGCTCCGAGAGCAAGAAGGTGCAGCGCTTTGCGATCCCGACTGTGCGCGCAAGCGCTTCCGGGTAGCGCGCAAACAGGCGGTGCATCTCTTCGGGTGGTTTGAGAAAACGATCCGCGTGCCGCTCACGCCTGAAGCCGAGGGCGTCGATCGTCACGTTGTGGCGGATGGCGGTGACGACATCCTGCATGACGCGACGCCGAGGTTCGTGAAACAGCACGTCATTGGTCACGACGGTCTCGACGCGCAGCGACGCCGCGAGGTTCGCCAGCTCGTGCAGCCTGAGCTGGTCGTTCGGCCTGCGGCGCAGCGTCAATGCGAGGTAGCCGCGATCGCCGAACGCCTCGCGCAGGCGGCGCAGCCGTTCGGCGCAGGGCGCGTCGGCGTCATCCGGGAGAAGGATGGCGATCAGGCCCTCGCCATAGGCGACGACATCGCGCCACTCGAGATGGCACTTCGCCTTGCCGGCGCGGCGCTTGCCTTCCGACAGCAGGCGGCACAGCCGCGCATAGGCGGCGCGATCGGTCGGATAGGCCAGCAACGAGAAGCCGTCAGCGAGGTCGAGGCGGCAGCCAACGACGAGGCGCACGCCCGTCACCTTGGCGGCTTCATGCGCCCGGACGATGCCGGCCAGGGAATTGCGGTCGACAATGCCGAGCGCCTCGATGCCGAGCATGGCCGCCTGCGCGAACAGTTCTTCGGCGCTGCTCGCTCCCCGCAGAAACGAGAAGTGCGACGTCGCCTGCAGCTCGACATAGCGCGGGCCGCTCATGCGAAGATTCCGTGCAAGTACCAGCGCTGTGAGCCGGTCTCGCCGTGCTCGCCGTCGCCGGCGCGGAAAATCCAGAACCGCTCGCCTCCGTCGTCTTCGACGCGGAAGTAGTCGCGCACGGCGTCGAGTTCGGCGTCACTGCGCCACCATTCCTCGAAAATCCGCTCGGGCCCGTCGGCGCGCCGCACGCGCCGGCGCACACCCCGCCAGACGAATGTCACGGGCGGATGATCGGGCAACAGCGCCACGGTCTCGATCGGCTCGGGCGATGCGAGGAGCCTCACCGGCCGCGGCCACGATCCCGACCAAGAGGCACCGGCGTCGGGCGATGCCGGCGCCGCGCGCGCGACCGATCGTTCCGGCACGTCGCTCTGAACCGGCACGATGCGATAGAGTCGTTCGCCGCCGATGCGATTGGACAGGGTGTCGATCAGGTCGCTGATGTCCGCCTCCGGCGGGGAGGCGAGATCGGAGATGATCTGCTTCGCGTCCAAGGGCTCGGCGATCGTCGCGGCAAGCCGCATGAGCTCGATGCCGAAGCCGGGATCAATGGTCTCGATCTTTTCGGCGAGGAGCCGCGTCAGCCGCTTGGCGTCGCGCACGGGCAAGGCCGTCCCGACGCGGACCGCCACCATTCGCGCATCGACACGGTGACAGAGAAGGTCGAGGCCCCGCGCGCCCTGCCCGCGCGCCTCGAGCAGGATGCAAAGCTCGCTCACCAGCTTGGCGATGTAGCGGGCGATCGTCTCGGCCGCCGAGATCGGTTCCGCGAACTGCCGCCGCACCTCGGCGATCTCGGCGGGACGGATCGGGTCGATCGGCTCGCTGACACGGCACATCGCCTGGTCGAGGCGGCGGCCGATGTCAGAGCCGAAGCGCAGCGCGAGCGGCGCCCGCGGGGTGCGCTCGAGATCGCCGATCCGGTCGAGGCCGAGCCGGCGCAGGCTGTCGACGGTCGTGGACTGCAGCCGCAAGGCGGCAATCGGCAGGGACATGATCGCCGCGGCGCTCTCGCCGGCGGGAACGACAAGCGTCGGCCGCGCGGCGAAGCGCGCGAGCGCATGCGCCGCGCCCCAGGTGTCGGCCATCGCCGCGCGTGGGGACAGGCCGGCGGCTTTCAGGCGCGCCACCATGTCGGCGAGCATGGCGGTCTCGCCGCCGTGAAGATGGGTGGCGCCGGCCGCCTCGATGACGAGGCCGTCGGGCGGGTCAGCCGCGACAATCGGCGAATAGCGGCGCAGCGCCCAGAGCGCGAGCCGTTCGAGCGCGGCGAAGTCCGCGTCCGGCTCGGCGTCGCGCATGACGAGATCCCTCACCAGCGCCTGCGCCTTGCTGGCGGCCATGCCGACGCGCAGGCCGGCGCGCTGCGCGGCCGCATCGGCGGCCAGGATCTCACGTCGGCGGCCCTCGCGGCCGACAAGAACGATCGGCGTCTCAGGCGGAGGCGCGGCGTCGCCCAACATCCTTCGCACCCTGTCCGTCGGCCAGGCTGGAAGGAAGAGCGAGACGACCCTGGTCATCACACGCCTCCACAACGAAATCCGCACATTCTCCGGCGCGCGATCGGATGAGCTCGAGAAGCCAGCGCGGCCGCCCGACGCCGGGGACCGGCAGCGGCGCCGACGGCAGAGCCGACACGCGCCATCGCGTCGTTGCCGCCGTCGGCATCCCGAAATCTGCCGCCTCGGTCTGACGTCGCCACCGCCGGATCGCGAGGCCGAGCGTGCCGGAGGCCTCGGCCGCGAGCTGGAGCCGGCGCGAGGCGGTCATGGAGAGACGCGACACTTCGGCGACGACGGCGCCCAATCCGGGATGCCGCAACCCCTCCTCGAAATAGGCGAGCAGGGATTTCTCGTCGCCGCACTCGACATAGACGACGCGGCCAGGCGCGAGACCGGCCTGGGCGAGCGCCGGCGCGAACAGGTCGGGCCGGGTCACGCACCACAGCACCTTGCCGCCGCTGCGCGCCGCAATGCCGGCGGCGAACAGGGCGGCGGCCGCGCCGTCCACGGCGCCGTTGCCGCCGCCGGCGACCTCATGCAGTGCGCCGCGCAGCAACCCTCCTTCCGGAAGAACCCGGTCGATCGCCGGCACGCCGAAGGGCAGGACCGCGCGCTGATGCGCGGTCCTGCCCTCAAGCCGGGCGATGCGTGCCCGGAGCTCGGACACGACTGATCGGGGGGCGGACGTACTCATGTCCTTTGCAACGCTCTCCGCATTGGGTATGTTCTATGTTTGTTCTCGTCACCCTGGAGAGTCAATCGGACTCATTAGATTCGGCCTGCGGAGGGGTCATCCGGAGGAAGAAAGAGGGCGAGACGGGTTCCACTGACCAAAGTTTGAGTAGAAATTTTGGTCAGTGCGCGTATCAGATTGCTACTGACCAATTTTTATATATAATCTTTGGCCAGAAACGAGCGGCTCCATGCCAGACCCGACGTCGGACACCCTCGACCGCATCCATGCCCGGATCGCCCAGGCGGCGCCGGCCGGGGTGTGGTCGCGCGCCGATTTCCTCGACATCGGGACGCCGAACGCCGTCGAGAAGGCGCTGCAGCGGCTGACCCTGCGCGGCGACATCCGCCGGCCCTATCGCGGCCTCTACGACAAGCCCGGCGTCAGCAAGCTGACCGGCAAGATGGTGTTTCCGCCGCGGGCCTCGTTCATCGACGCGATCGTCCGGCGCGACAAGCTGCGCGTCCTCGTCGACGGCATGACCGCCGCGAACGATCTCGGCCTGACGACGGCCGTCCCGGCGCGCTCGACGATCTACGCCGACACCTATCCCCGGACGATCGAGATCGAGGCGAGCGTCGGCGATCCGAAGGCGACCAGGCCGGTCATCTACAAGCTCGACTTCAAACGCGTCGCGGCGAAGACGGCGTTCTGGGCCGGGCGGCCGGCCATGCGCGTCGTCCAGGCGCTGACATGGTTTCGGGATGAGAAGGCGAGCCTCGACGCCGCCGTAAACGGCATCGTTCGCCATCTCGCGCGCGATCCGAACCGCGACAAGGTCGCGGACGATCTGCGCGAGAACATCCACGCGGTCCCGGCCTGGATGTATCCGCTGATCGAGACAATCACGCGCCGGCTTGCTGAAGATCACAGCGAGAATGCGCCGGACATCGACCGCGCGAAGGACGATCATGCAGAAGACGTTCATTGAAGTCCTGCGATCGAGCGTCGACGACCGCCGCGCTCTCTTCGAGACGGTCGCCGCGCATCTCGAAACGCAGGCGCAGAACGTCGAGAAGGACCTCTATGTCTGCTGGGTGCTCGACTTCCTGTTCAACCGGCGCGGAGACGATCCGATCGGTCTCTACTTCAAGGGCGGTACGAGCCTCAGCAAGGCATATGGACTGATCCGCAGGTTCTCAGAAGACATCGACATCGGCATCTACAAGGCCGATCTGCACGTCCCGCTCGAAGCCGACATCGCCGCCCTGCCCTCCATCAACCAGCAGCAGCGCGCGCTCGCCGAGAAGGTCGACGAGGCGGCGCGTCAATACATCTCCGGTCCGCTGAAGGAGCGGCTCGCGAAGGAGATCGCGGCCGTCGAGGAAGCGATCGAGCAGCCGGGACATTTCACGCTCGGCTTCGGTTTCGACAATTATCGCAACAAGGACGCGCTCGACATTCTGGTTGTCAGCTACAAGAGCGTCTTCGATTCCGCGCAGAACTATGTGCAGGCCGCGGTCCGCATCGAGGGCGGCGCGCGCCCCGATCCGGAGCCGGCAGAGCCACGCGAGATCGTCCCCTACATCGCCGACGAAATGCCGGAAGGCATGGACCTCACGGTACGCAACGTGATGACGGTCAAACCCGAGCGCACCTTCTGGGAGAAGGTGCTGATCCTGCATGCAATGACGGAGATGACGGAGAAGCGGCGTGAGGAGGCCAATCCCGAACGGCCCGTGCCTGATCTCAATCGGTACTCACGTCATTACTACGACGTCCATCAGATCTGGTCGCATCCGGACTATGGTGTCGCGACCGCGTCTCTACGCGATCTCGCCGAAGCCTGCCGACAGCACAAGGAACTTATGTTTCGCGCGCCGGATCACCGATACGACCGCGCCGTGCCGGGCAGCTATCGCCTCGTCCCGACGCCAGGCATGCGAGCCAAGCTCGCGGCCGATTATCAGCGTATGACGGAGATGATCTTCGGCACGCCGCCGGCCTTCGCCGACGTGATCGCCAGCATCGAAGCGCTCGAACATCATCTCAACCCGGCGGATGCCGGGCCGAGTGAGGCATGACGAACGCGCCGACCGGCTTCGGCGGCCTTGAGACCGTGCATCGGCTTGCCGGCGCCGGCGTTCGGATCGGTAAGCGCCTCGCCGTCATCGACTTCGGCCGCATCAAGCTGCGCGGCGCCCTCGCATGGTGGATCTGGGGCCTGGCCCACATCCACTTCCTGATCGGCGGAGCCGGGCAAGGACCCGGCGGGGCCAAAATGATAAGGTGGCCACATGGCTGAGATTTCGGAGTACGGACCTGCCAGGCTGCCTGATCGCGCTTCTGTCGAGGCGATTCTGGCGCGTCTTCCGGCGGGCGCCGACGAGACCGCTTTGGCGCGGGCATTGAGCGAGGCCTTCCCAGGGTTTTTGTTCTTGGCCGCGAGCGTTGACGACCCGTATTGGCGGGACACGCGCTCGGTGCTGGCCGCCGACGGAACACATATCGCTGAGTATGGGCCCTGGATGGAAGCCGAGCTTGCGAAGGACAATGGAGACATCGCAACGGTCTGGCGACGGTTGCAGGACACTGATCTCCAGATCTCGGAATGGCACGGCAACAGCGTTTACGCCTTCGCGCCGACAGGATCGGGCGCGGCTGACTATGTGCAGGTTGCGCTCGGTCGTGAGACCGAATGGTGTGCGGGTCCAATCGTCAACCCATCACGCCGGCCTTGGGGCAAAGAGGAACTGCTCGATCCGTCATGGATCACTCACGACGAAATGTCAGACGACAAGGTGCTTGCTGGTCCGCTTTACAGGCTGAATCGCGCCAGCAGCGTCGTGTATGTCCGTACTTTTCTCGCGCGCTGCGCGCGTCTCGAACGCGACAAGCGGGAGGCGCGACGGCCGGAATTAGAGCGGAGCGCGTGGGTCAGCTCCGACGGCACGCGGACGCCGTTTCTCGACTTGCAGCCCAACTACTTCGATTTCACGCCGCGAGAGGTCCGCTTCTTTCAGGACTGGGAGCAGTCGAGCGCGCGGGCGAGCCGCGTTTACGAGCATTGGGCGCTCGACATCAGGGATTACGAACACAAGGGTGAACGCGAGGTCGCGTTCATCCCCCGTCCACTGCGTCTGCCGGACGAGCGCCTGGAGGCGGGCGATTCATCCGTCCACATGCTCATGGATCGCATCGAGGCGATCGACCGGGAGATGGGCCTGCCGTTCGCGTGGTTTTTCCTGATGACGCATGGCAACAAAGTCTCTCCCGAAGTCGGCGAGACGATCGCGCAAGGCCTACGCGAGGCGCGCGTGCGCCTGCCGGATCATGATGCGAAGGTGCTGCTGCGTTGGGCCGACGAGCGATATGGCTTCTAGCGTCGGGATCATGCTGCCATGAATGACCTTCCTGCAGACGTCGAAGCCTATAGCCGCTCTCCGGAGTTCGATCAGGACACCCTGCCGGCGGCGCTTCGGAAACAACACAGCACGAAGGCGGGGACATGGGCATTAATCCACGTTCTCGAAGGCAAGCTGACCTATCGGATTTACGAGCCGCCGAGCGAGACAGTGCTCGAGCCGGGAAAGCCCGGCGTCGTCCGGCCGGAGCAATTGCACGACGTTGCGCCAGCGAGCACGCCGATGCGCATGTATGTCGAGTTCTACGCCGCGAGAAAAGGCTGATCGACGCCTGCGATGCCAAGCTCGCATGCTACGATTCATCTGATTCGGCTTTTGGGCCTTAGCTATGGCGAGCGACCTCACGTTCTTCCAGACCGTGATCAACGACATCGTCTTTCGAGGCGAACTGGGGAGCGCCGGCCCGCTTATCAGCGCCCGGCCGATCGGGAAGCCGCAACGTCATACGGCGCTCCTCGGCTCGTCGGCCATTTTCTATCAACAAAGGCGAGCTAACGCCGAATCCGAAGGCTGGTGGATTTGCGACGGTGCACCCCCATCAGAACGCATACTTCTCGCGGGCTTTTCACGAGGCGATTTGCAGCGGCTTTCTCGCCGCTTTGGTCTCCCGGTGCGGCCAGATGAGCCGCCGCCATTCCCGCACTTTCTGAAATCTGCGTCTTTCAGCGGGTTGAAGTCCTGGGTTACGTCGCATCCAAAGAAGGCGGCGAACTGGGGACACTGCTTCAGCGAGTTGGATTGGTATGCAGAGGTGCTTCGTCAAACGCGCCGCGCTGCATGATCGTCAGTCGCGATCGTCATCCTCCAGCACCTCAATATGCAACGCGCGCGGATCGGTTGGCAGTGACGCTAAGCGGATGGGCGCTGTGACCGGAGCGTTGACTACGAGCTTCTCCGCAACAGCGCGATCGTAGACGGCAACGCATTCGCGATTGGTAATTCGCGACATATACACGATGCCGCCCGCTGACGTCTGATCGTAAAGCTGCTGACTTAACGTGCGGCCGGCTTGATGGGCGCGGCCGCGGACGGCGTCAGTCGGCGCGCCTAAGAGGCTTGCGCCCTCGTGCCGTAGGTCGATCAACGAGAGAGGGCCGGGGTTGTTCACGGCAAAGACCGAGTAGCCGCGAAGCTCGTGCGCAAACAATTCTCGCCGCGCCCTGCCCTGGAAACGATCGCGCACAATCCGCTCGGCGATAGCGGTGCGGACGGCGTCGTGGCGCTTAGGACCCCTGAAATGGAACTCTGTTCGCGTGAACAAGATCAGCAAATCGGGTGAATTCACCCTGAAACGACAGATTCACGGTGCCCGTCGAGCCATGCCGCTGCTTTCCGATAATGATCTCAGCCTTTCCACGCGATACCTCAAGGTCCCCCTGCCATTTCAGATGAGCCTCGGTACCGGGCGTCGGCTCGCGATTCTTGAGGTAGTATTCTTCACGAAAGACAAACAGCACAACGTCGGCATCTTGCTCTATCGAACCGGATTCGCGCAGGTCGGACAGTTGCGGTCGTTTTTCCTCCCGGTTCTCGACGTTTCGCGACAGTTGCGACAAGGCGACGATGGGGACGTTAAGCTCCTTGGCGAGCGCCTTCAGGCCGGTTGTGATCTCCGCCACCTCCTGCACGCGGTTTTGCGCAGCGCGTTTCGTCGTACCTTGCATGAGTTGGATATAATCGACGACGATCAGATCGAGGTCACGCTGTCGCTTGAGACGTCGCGCGCGAGCAGCCACTTGACCGATTGTGAGAGCGCCAGTCTGGTCGATAAAGAGTGGTATCCGTCGAATCTCCTGCCGTCGCTGAAGCAATGCATCGAAGTCGTTCTCCGATATCTCGCCGCGTCGGATGCTGGAAGACGAGATCTCCGACTGCTCCGCGATGATGCGCGTCGCTAGCTGCTCCGATGACATTTCCAGCGAGAAGAAAGCGACAATGCCGCCGGAACGGGCTTGCACAGAACCGGCGCTGATGTCGGACGGCTCATATGCTCGGGCGACGTTGTAGGCGATGTTCGTCGCGAGCGACGTCTTGCCCATGCCGGGCCGACCAGCAATGATGATGAGGTCCGATGGTTGGAGCCCTCCCATTTTTGCATCGAGGTCTTTGAGACCTGTCGGCAGGCCGGAGAGTTTTCCGTCACATTGGTAGGCGAGCGCGGCTTTGTCGATCGCTTGTGTCAGAGCCTCGTCGAACGTTTCGAACCCGCTGCCGAACCGGCCTGTTTCCGCGACCTCGTACAGTCGCTGCTCCGCATGCTCGATCTGCTCGCGTGGTTCGGAGTCAACGGCTGAATTGAACGCCGCGTCGCGCATATCGTCCGCGATGTTGATCAACTCGCGGCGGATCGCCAAATCGTAGATGGTGCGACCATAATCTGCTGCATTGATGACGGTCGTGGCTTCGGCCGCCAGACGCGCAAGATACTGCGAGAGCGACAAGCCGCCGATATCCAGGTCGGAAGGAAGAAAGCTCTTAACTGTGATAGGGCTCGCGATTTTGTTCGCTTCAACCAAGCCAGCCATCACATCGAAGATCGCACGATGCAGCGGCTCAAAGAAGTGATCGGATTTCAAGAAGTCCGACACGCGATAGAACGCATCGTTGTTGATGAAAACCGCGCCAAGCAGCGCTTGCTCGGCTTCGATGTTGTGCGGCATCGCCGGGAGCGACGTCCGGATCGCTTCAAGCCTCGTCGCTGCTTCTGCCATCGTTCACCTTGTCCCGAGCGTTCCGCTCTCTGGGATGTCTCATCCGAGAATCGGTGTCGTCCGGAAGATTAGCGTTTTCGCCCACAGGGCAGCCAGCCGGGGCGTGACTAGGGCTACGAGAAATCAGCTCTTGCAGAATGGCGCGAATCGCGCGTGCTGATCAGGGTGTGAGGCGCTGCCCGTTTGACTTGCCGCGCCGGCTTGTCTTCTCGCTCGCCCTGGTAGGAAACCTGGCGCAACAGGCCATCTTCCGTCCATGTGAGATACGTCACCTCGACCACGAGTTCCGGCTTGACCCAATGGACGCGGGAGAGCTCCAGCGGCGTGCCGAAGCGGCTCTCACGCGGCGGAGGAACATCGAGCGGCATGCGCGCTCTTTTTAGAGGCGCGAGCCGCCGAGCCAATCGTTTGAGCTCGGCGACCGTGATCCCCGTGCCGGCCCCGGCCGGCATATCGCAGGCTTCCATTCTCGGTGTAGTAGCCGAGAAGAAGTGAGCCAATGTGCGGCCGGCTTCCTGTTGGATCGGTCCATCCGACGACGACGAATTCTTTGCGGTTGAGACATTTCGACTTGACCCAGAGACCGCGATCGCCCGGCGCATGTGCTCGGTCGACGCGCTTGGATACGACGCCCTCGAGCGTCATCCGGCAGGCGTGTTCGTAAAATTCGGGGCCGCCTCCAACGATGTGGTCGCTGAACAGAAGTCCTGGCCGTTGCGTCGCGAGGAGAGTTTGCAGGCGCGTCTTGCGCTCGATGAGCGGCCGGCGCGCTATGCTTTCGCCGTTCAGAAACAGAAGATCGAACGCGAAGTAGACGAGCTCACCCGTTCGGCCCTCGTCCATCGCGGCCTGCAGCCGGCTGAAGGATGTCACGCCATCCGACCGGACCGCGCAGAGCTCCCCGTCAAGATAAGCGTTTTGCAGAGGCAGCGCGCGAAGCGCCGAGATTGTCGTCCGGTAGCGATGGCTCCAGTCGAGTCCCGTCCGGGTCAGAAGCCGGATATCAGCGCCGTCGATGCGTGCATGCATGCGGTATCCGTCCAACTTGATCTCGTGAAGCCACGCCGAGCCGTCGGGTGCATGCTCGACGAGGCGCGTGAGCTGCGGCTTGATCCAGTTGGGCGGCCGGCCGATAGCGGGATCGTCGGTCTTATTCGCTTTAGGCGACATTCCACCTCCCCTGCCCCGGCCGGCTCACCGGGGATCGCCAACCTCGGCCCAGTAGAGGCGGTCCTGCTCCGCCTTCAACTCTTCGAGTGTCACAGGGATCGGATCGAGATCGACATTGTACATCGGCAACGGCCAATGCCGGTACAACGCGTCGACATGATTCTGTGTGGCAGATTCGTTTGGCAGACCCTCCGCAATCAACCGCGCCAAGAGTTCCTGCGTCAGGCGCTCCGCATCCTGCAACGTCTCCGTCTCCTGAAACTCAAGCTGCCCCCAGACCTCAGACGCGGCCTTAAGCCCCGCGAGCGCGAACATGCCGCATACCGCCATCGCGTCGATAACCCGCACGACAGCGGGCATGTGCGCTGGGAAGCCGGTTGGCTGGACGACGGGCGCATTCCAGACCGGCGTGCCATCCTCGTAGGCCTCGACGTCGGCGTAGAGTTTGCTCTCGCGTCGATAGAGGGTGGAGTTCGGCACGATGAATTCGCCCATGTTGCCCTCGAGATCATGGACTTTGCGCAACGGCTCGACCGATTTCCGAAGATCCGCGACATTGGAGAACCACCACTCCGCGAGCTGGGCGACGATCAGCCGCTCGTGGTGGCCGTAGAACCAGCGGAGCAATTTGTTGAGCTTGCCGGCGATCCGCTTCTCGGGACAGCGCACGGCATCGAGCAGGATGAGTATCTTCGCCGCTTCTTCTTTGGCGAATCCCTCAAGCACCTCCGCCTCCCGCGGTTTCTCTCGCAGCTCCGCGGAGGCCGACCAGAACCCCATCGAGCTGGCGTGGATGATCGGAAGCCCTTCGGCGATGAACGAAAGCCGATCAGCCGCCGACATCTGGCAAATGCGGCTAGCCTGTCTCTGTCCTACCTGCAGCTTCTTCGTCATCGTCCCGATCTTCGTCATCTTCCGGAAGGGGGTCCGGGAACTCCCCGGCGAGGAGCTTCTCCTTGCTGAGGAGGCCGGCGTCCTCGAGCATTTCCATGTCGGGCAAATCGCGCAACGTGTTGAATCCGAAGTGCGACAGGAAGCCGTTGGTGGTGACATAGGTGTAGGGCGCGCCGGGCTGGGGCGCGCGCGGGCCGGAGGCGATGAATCCGAGACCGCGCAGGTGGCCGATCAGGTCGCGGCTGACCTCCTTTCCGAAGAACTGGCCGAGCTCGCCGCGGGTGATCGGCTGGTAATAGGCGATGCACATCAGGATCAGGCTCTCGGCTTGCGAGAGCGGGCGGACCTGGTCGCCCAGCCCGGTCGCGGTCCGGATCGCCGTGGCGAACACCTTGCGGGTGCGGTGCTGCCAGCCGCCGGCGACGGCGACGAGCTCATAGGGACGCCCGCGCAACTCATCGCGGATGTCGTCGATGATCAGGTCGATGTTGCATTCGCGACCGACGACGCGAGAGAGAGCCTCGCGCGTCACCGGCTCGGGCGACGCGAAGATCACGGCCTCGACCCGACCCATCCATTCGCGCCAGCGCATCTCCGCCGGCAGGTCGGCCAGCTCAGTGTCGAGACCTTCCTTGGCTCGTGCGCGCCGGCCCATCGTCAGAGCCCGTAGAGTCGGAAGGTCGGACGACCGGTGAGCTCGCGCACCGCGCCGAGCGAGACCAGGCGCTCGAACAGGCGTCGGCTGGAGCGGTCGCTCGCCGATTTGCCCTGCTCGGCGGGCTGGGCATCCTCGCTCATCAGTACGGAGACGGTGAGGTCGGCGTCCCGGCCGCGCAGCGTCGGCGCGACCGCGAGCAGATGTGCCGCCCGGCGGGCGAGATCGTTGTAGAGGTCGATCGCCGTGACGGCCGCCGTCGCATAGGCCGTGCAGAGCGCGCTCATGAACACGGTCTCGCCCTCGAGATGCTGCGGCGCCTTGCGCAGCGCACCGCGTGACAGATGCGCCGCGAGCAGCGGCACCGGCGCCGGCCAGCGGAGCTGGTGGGCGAGGACCGCGTCGGCGAGCCACAGCGGCAGCAGCCCCTCGTCCGGAAGGACACGTCCGCTCGCCGCGATGATCTCCGCCGCGGCGAGCACCGGCATGGCGTGCGCCCGCTTGGTGTGGCGGCCGGCGAGCTCGACGATCTCGATCGGCAGCGAGTTGAGGGCATGGCCGAGCGAGGGCGCCACGGCCCAGATCCACTCCTTCTCGTCACTCGTCGCCCGTTCGCCGAGCCGGCGCCAGGCGTCGAGAATGCGGCCGCCCGGACCCGGGTCGTCGCCCGGCTTGCGCAAGTACCAGTGGTCGCGCAGCGTCGCCTCGTCCTCGGTGCGCCCGCCCTGGCGCGCGAGCGCCGCCGCACAGGAGAGCGCGAGGCGCTGCCGCCACAAGAGGCCCAGCTTGTGCTCATCGCGGGCGATCGGATGCAGCGCCGCCAGCGCTGCGCCGGCGTAAAACACGGCTTCCGTGACGGTGTCGGGCGGAGCACGCCGCCGCAGCCAGGATGGCGCCGGCGCGAACGTCGGCGGGGGCTCGGGGAGGATTCGCGCGCGTGGGGCCATGTCGGAGCATGATACAGCGCGGCGCTTATGGCAACGGATTTCGTATCAAACCGCCGCGCATGTCGACAAATAACTACGTCCGATAATCTTGCATTATCGGACGTTTCCTACATTATAGCGAAATGAGCCCTGACGCCCCGCGCGACCCCGCATTCGACACCCAGGACGGCCCTGCGCCGCCGGAGAGCCCGGCGGCGGATGTCGGTTCGTCGACCGGAGAGACGCCGGCCGAGGCGCCGGGCGGCCTCCCCTCCCCTGTTCCGGGCGCCACCACGGGCCTGCCGCGGCATCTCGAGCCGCTCGCCGACCGGGCGCGCGACTACATCAAGGCGTCCAGCGCCGAGAACACCCGCCGCGCCTATGGGGCGGACTGGCGGCATTACACGGCCTGGTGCCGGCGGCAGGCCCTCGACCCCCTCCCCCCGGACGTCCAGACCCTCGGGCTCTACATCACCGCCTGCGCCGCCGGGAAGGCCGGGCCGAAGCCTGACGCGGTCTTGACGATCGAGCGGCGGCTGTCGGCGCTGAGCTGGCACTTCCGCCAGCGCGGCCTCGCCTTCGACCGCCAGGACCGCCATGTCGCGACCGTTCTGGCGGGCATCCGCCGCACCCACGGCCGCCCGCCCGTCAAGAAGGAGGCCGTCCTGCCAGAGGACGTGATCGCCATGCTCGAGACGTTCGATCGCGGCAGCCTGCGCGGCCTGCGCGACCGCGCCATGCTGCTGGTCGGCTTCGCCGGCGGACTGCGCCGCTCCGAGGTGGTCGGCCTCGATGTCGGGCCGGAGCAGACCGAAGACGGCAGCGGCTGGATCGAGATCCTCAAGGACGGCATGGTCGTCACCCTGCGCGGCAAGACCGGCTGGCGCGAGGTCGAGATCGGCCGCGGCTCCTCCGACGCCACCTGCCCCGTCGTCGCCCTGCAGACCTGGCTGAAGCTGGCCCGGATCGGTCACGGACCGTTGTTCCGCCGGGTCCGCGAGGGCGGAAAAGACGTCGGGCCGGACCGGCTGACCGACAAGCAGGTGGCGCGGCTGGTCAAGGCCGCCGCCCTCGCCGCCGGCGTGCGCGCCGATCTGCCCGAAGGCGACCGGAAGGGGAAGTTCGCGGGTCATTCCCTGCGCGCCGGCCTCGCCTCCTCTGCCGAGGTCGACGAACGCTACGTCCAGAAGCAGCTCGGCCACGCCACGGCGGAGCAGACCCGCGGCTATCAGCGTCGCCGCGACCGATTCCGGGTCAATCTGACGAAGGCTGCCGGCCTGTGACATTTCTCCCCTCCCCGCCCTTGGACCAAAACTTCTCCGCCGACGAACTGGCGATCGTGCGCCGCGCCTATGCCCGCCAGATGCTGGCGCTGCTCGGCGTCGAGGATGGTCGCATCGAGGCAGCGTTCGCCGCCGTCCCACGCGAAAGATTCCTCGGCGACCCGCCCTGGACGATCCTTTCGCCATTTGGCGGGTATCGATCGCTTGCCTCGGCCGATCCGGTCGTCACCTATCAGGATATCCTGTTCGCACTCGACCCGGCACGCGGCGTGAACAACGGCAGCCCGTCGTTGCATGCCAAGCTGTTTCAGGCTCTGGCTGTCAAAGCAGGCGACCGCATCGTCCATGTCGGCGCCGGCACCGGCTACTACAGCGCGATTTTGAGCGAGCTCGTTGGTCCGACAGGTCAGGTCACGGCGATCGAGTTCGATGCGACGCTGGCCGATCAGGCGGCTCGCGCCCTTGCGGATCGTCCGAACGTCACGGTGATTTGCGGCGACGGCGCGGCTTGGCCTCAGGCGCCCGCGAACGGCGTCTACGTCAATTTTGGCGTGATCCGCCCGGCCGATCGCTGGATCGAAAATCTCGCGCCAGGGGGACGACTGGTGTTCTGGCTCGGAGGTCCTGGCCCTCAACGAGAGGGCATGGGAGGCCGCCACAGCAACGGTGGCGCGGCATTGGCTGTCGAGCGACAGCCAAAAGGGTATGCGGTTCACCCCGTCAGTACGGCGCATTTTGTCTGTGCCGAAGGCGATCTCGCCGTCGGCGACGAAGCCGAAGCGGAGGCCCTGGCCAAGGCGTTTTCCGATGGCGGTCTCGACAAGGTGCGAAGCCTGATCTGGAAACGCCCTGCCGTGCCCGATCGATGCTGGTTCGCCGGTGCCGACTGGGCGCTCAGCACCGACGAAATCGCAGACTAAGCGTCGCCGCCCGGGAGCGCGCCGAGGCGTCCCGCAGAAGAATTCGCTGGCCATTCCCTGCATGCCGGCCTCTGACGCTGGCATCAATTCATCCTCCATTTCCGGCAGAACCCAGCGAACACACGCTCGATGTTCGGGGCCGTCAGGTCGATGCTTTTCTCCGTCGCCCAGCGCCTGAACGCATTGGCGACGCTATCGACGTCCGGAGTCGGTTTTGGCGCATGCTCGCGAACAATCGCCGCCCACGGTCCGTAACTAATCGAGCCGTGCGCCGGGAAGGTCTCCGTGACGATCGCTGCCGGTGCATGTGCCGCGCTTTCTGGTTCGCCGGCCTTTGCGAGGGCGAACAACGAGCGGCTGAGATGCAGTTCGCCGTCCCTTCCCCGCTGGACGAGCCGCCGCAAATAGGCGCCCGGTTTGGCCACGGCGCCGGTGTTCGAACGTTGAACCGTGATCGCGAGCGCTGAAGCGGCAAGATCAGGCCCGAGGATCGCCTGAGCCTCCTGCAAGACCTGCGGGTTGATGCCAGCGGCGGCGCAGAGCACGTGGCCGGAGGCCCGGAATTCCCGCCAATTGGCGAAGGCGTCTGGCGCATAGTCGCAAACAGCCGGACAGGCGGCCTGCACCAGCGGCAGCGAGATCATCTGGGCGTCGTCTTTAAGCATGTCGGCCGCCGATCTCGACGGTTGCAGGGACGTGGCGACTTCGTCAGACTTCTTTTCGGTTGAAAGGCCGAAGGCCGCTAAGGGATTGAGTTGTCGCGCGTTAGCGCGACTCGATTCATTCTTACTAGATTCAGAATGTGAAGGTTCGGCTGTAGTTTGTACGGGCCGAAATTTCGATACCGTGGCGTTGAAATTTCTATCCTCAAATCCTTTGCCATAGAGGCCCTCGACCTCTTCCCGCAGCACGTCCAGCGCCTCGACTTGCGTCCGCAGGTCGTCGAGATCAACCGCGCGGTGCTCCCGCAGAACATCGAGCCGGGCCTGGAGCGGGCCCCACGGTCCGGCAAGGCGCTGCTCGACGGCGCTGATGATCAGCGACTGGATCTCCTTGCGCAGGACCGTGCGCCGATACGACAGGCGCCGCCGTTCGCGAGCCTCATAGTCCGCGGCCTCCGCCAGGTCGTGCAGCTCTGCGAACCGTGTCGCGATCGGCGACAGGTCGATGCCATAGGCCTCCACGATGTTGCCCTCGGCGTCACGGCGGCCGCGGCGCTGATAAGTCGGATGGTCGCTGTAGGAGACCAGGCCCGCCTCCACGAGGCCTTTCAGGTGGTGCTTCATGGTGGAGACGCTGAGGCCCAGGCTCCGCGCGAGTCGGGCATTGGACGGCCAGATGATGGGCGGCTGGCCGGGCGTGCGCCAGTCAGCCGGCTTCGACGCCCCGAAGAGCTGGTCGATCAGCGCGAGTTTGGCGGCTTTCAGTCCCATCGCGGCCGCCGCGCGCTTGGCGACCTGAAGCGCGGCCGTGCGCGTCACGGCGGGCACCTTTCCCTCCCGGTAGGTGCGCGCAAATTTTTCCGCGCTAAGGGTCTCCGGCGAGGATCTGCGGAGGCCGGCTGCATGCGCGTTCATGACAACCTCCCCTGCTCTTGCCAGCGGAGGTCGTCGCGACGATCGGATGTCGCATCGATCGTTTGGGCACACTTCATCGTTCGCCGTCCATCGGACGTCGTTAGAGAGTTCGAAACCATGTCCTTGCCTCGCTAAGGCAAAGAAAATCCGCTCGCCGGAACGGCGATTAGTCCCGAAGGACTCTTGACGGCGATTCGTGGAAGTGCGATTCTCTTAGTTGCCAAACTTTGAGAAGGGGCTTCCGGGACGCCGTTTCGGGGGCCTTTTCTTTTGCCTGGTGTTATGGGTTGACGTGATTGACCGGCGCTGACGCGGAACGCGCATGCTGGTCAGGTCTTGTCGTCTGTGCGGCCCTCCTCTTTCTGATTAGCGAATTCGCGATAAAGCTCGTCCAAGCGGTCCTCGAGAAAGGCCGCAAACTCTGGAACGTGCTTTTCCTCGAACAAGATTGTTGTGCGGCCGTTGGCGCGCTCGATGCGCGCGGCCTTCTTGCCATTCGGGTTGTGCCAAACGCTGACGGTGCCGCGCCGTCGCGCAGGCGCAGCGCGCAAAGCCTCGAACACCATCGCAAAGCGCGCATCGCTGTCGGCGTCTTGGAATTCCGGTCGCTCGAGCACCTGCCCCGCGGCGACCTGCGCCGCCGGCTTCTCCAGCCTCTCGGCCAGCGCCGCCCAGCGCGGACGGCCGGCCTTGGGCGCTGGACCGATCGCCTCGATGAGCGTCACGGGGATCATCCGTGCGATGCTGATGTAGCGGCTGAGATCTGCCTTATCGGTCGATAGCGCGGCCATGATGGTTGAGCGGTCGTGACCGGCATCTTCGAGACGGCGGGCGTAAAGCGCTTTTTCGATCCAGGACAGGTCCGCGCGCGGACCGTTCTCAAGGCCCTGCGCTATGACGAGCTCCTCATCGGTCAACTCAAGCACCAGCGCCTTGACCTTGGCGCCGAGGTTGGCTGCACCTCGCAGGCGTCGGCGTCCGTAGGCGATCTGATAGCGGCCAGCCGTCGTCGGGTGTGGCCGCACGAGAATTGGCACTTTCTGGCCGTGGGCGCGCATGCTTTCGACCAAAGCGTCAAACTTCGGGTCTTTGGGCGTCGGAAGGCGATCGGCGATGGCCGATCCATCGACGAGGCCAGGTTCGATTTCGATGACCGTGGTTCCGGCCTTGATCAGGTCGCGGAGCTCGTTCGCTGCTTTTGCGTCGTCGGCCATGACGCTGAGGACCGAGCTGACCGCGGAGACGGCACCGGAGCGGACCGGCTCGTGCCCAGCCCGGCGCGCCGGCGCATCAGCGCGGTTGGGAGCTCCCAACTTGCTCGTGAAGAGGTTGTTGAGGACGTCCTTTCGGCTCATAGCGCCCTCCGTGCGGCTGGCATCGTCACGCTCGATTGGCGGCATGGAACGGTCCGTTGGGAGCTCCCAACCGAGGCGTCGCGCGTGGCGAGACGCCCGCTCAGGCGAGGGCCGGTTAACCATTCCGTCTTGCCACGGCGCGGCCTCGGGAAGTGCGCCGCGGTGGCAAGTTGGGAGCTCCCAACTGAGGCCGCGGCAAGCCCCCTCGACACAGCGCGCAGCGCCACGCGCCGTGATCGCACGCCGGCTGTCCGCTGTCCCTGGCGCGATTGTCGGCTGCCGCATCGACCCGTTCGCGCGATGAGTTGGGAGCTCCCAACCAGAGCGCGGCGGAGGCTCCGAATCGAACGACAGTGGCGAAATAACCTCAACATTTCGCGCGCCCCCAAGCCGTTCGGATCAGCCCTTCGACCTCCCCATTGACGGCGTCGAGCGCCTCGATCGCACGATCATACGTTGACCGCGTCATGCTCTCACGGCCGATCTCGTAGAGTGTCTGCTTCGAAAGTCCGGCGTCCGATATCGCGGTCGATTTGAGCATCGGGTTGGTGAGCACATGGTCGCCGAACAGGTTCCGGAGCAACGCCGCGACCTTGGTCTGCGGCCCGTCCTGCGGCTCAAATCGAGTCAGCAAATAACGCATGAAGTCATACTTGAGGACGGCACCGCTTTTCTTGAGCTCTGTCAGGAGCGCCTCGGTCATCAGCAGAAACTGGCTCATCGAGGCGACATCGAGCATCTGCGGATGGACGGTGATCAGCATGCCTGTGGCGGCGCACAGGCCGGTCAAGGTCAGAAAGCCGAGCTGCGGCGGGCAGTCCATCACCACCACATCGTAGCGATCAGCGACCTCATCGAACGCGCGTGCCACGCGCGAAAAGAACAGCCGCCCTTCCGTTCTGTCCTCGGCGGTGAGGGCGAGGGGGGTCGTGTGCTCGAACTCCATCAGTTCGAGGTTGCCCGGCACCAGGTCCACGCCTTCGAAGTAGGTTGGCAGAATCACGTCGCTGAGGGGCCGGCGATCCGCGTCGTATCTGATCGCCGCATAAAGCGTCTCGTTCTTCGCGACGTCGGCTTCCGGCAGTACGCCGAACAGCGCGGACATGCTTGCCTGGGGATCGAGATCGACCGCGAGCGTGCGATATCCGTGCAGTCCGAGGTATTGGGCGAGGTGCGCGGCCGTTGTCGTTTTACCGGAGCCGCCCTTGAAGTTCGCGACCGCGATGACTTGAAGGTGGTCACGATCGGAGCGACGGGGCACGAAGGCCGTGGCGTCCTTGCCGCGCATCGTCTCTGCGAGGCGCTGCCGGACTTCATTGATTTGTCCGAGCGTATAGAGACGCCGCCCGTTGCTCGCCGTCTCCGGGGTCGGGCCTTCGCCGGCCAGGCTCATCTTTCGGAGCGTCGAATCGGATATGCCGATCAGGCGACCTGCTTCGCCTGACGTGAAGCGCCGTAGGGTTTTCTTCGATGTCGGCGGGAACAGCGCATCGCTCATCGCCTGGATCTGCGAACTGAGCAAACTTGCATGCTCGCCGATGGTCTGGTCGACGGTCGGCGTTTCAGATTCAGATCGGCTTGGCGCGTTGAGCACGGGCAGAACCTTCGTCACGGAAAAATCGCCGTTTCGGCCATTCTTCCGTGAAGCTACCCGTGAAACCGATTCTGGCAAGAACTTATTGGTTAACGAGATCCTAACGTCCTCGCGCTCGGTATGCTGGAAATTCTTCGCAAGTCATCTTTTGCGTTGATGTGGAAATAGTTTAGCGCGTTCACGTCGCGTCGGCCGCGCTGCCAAAGGCCCTGTCGGAATCGACGGGTTCGCAACGCCGCTTCCGACGATTGAACACGCCGCTTCGTCGGCACCCAGCGTTCACTCCCGCGACTCAGCTCACCGCCGCCTGTCGGATTCGACGGTCTGACACGCCGAAACCCGCGTGTTCGTCTCGCTGTCTGCAACCAAAACGGCGGGAGGCGAGATGCGGGCGATTGCGGTGAGGCCAGAAGACCGGGGGACGTTCGGCGATCAGATCGCCGACATGCACCGCCTGAGGGCGAGGGTGTTCGGCGGACGGCTGGGTTGGGACGTCGAGATCGAGGACGGGGTGGAGACCGATGGTTTCGATCGACTGAACCCGGTCTACATCCTCGCGGTCGCCGAGCGGGGGCCGGTGCTGGGGTGCGCCCGGCTCCTGCCGGCGACCGGGCCGACCATGCTGGCCGACGCCTTCCCGCAGCTCCTGGCCGGCGGGCGGCTCGAAGCCCATCCCCGGATGATCGAAAGCTCGCGCTTCTGTGTCGACACCGGCGCCGTCGAGGCAGTGACGGCGCGCGGCCTGCACCGCGCCACGCTGACGTTGTTCGCGGCGATCATCGAATGGTCGATGGGGGCGGGCTACCGGGAGATCGTTACCGCGACCGATGTGCGGTTTGAGCGGCTGCTGAACCGGGCGCGCTGGCCGATGCGGCGCCTCGGCGAGCCCCGTGTGATCGGCGAGACGCTGAGCGTCGCCGGCGCACTGCCGGCCGATGATGCCAGCTTCGCGACCGTGCGACCGCCGGGCTACCGATCCGACCTTGGCGGCCTCCGCCGGTCGGCGGCGTAGAGGGAGGCGTTCCGTGCAACTGCGCTCCCATCCGCGCCTCGTCCGTAAGCTGCAGGAGGCGCTGGGCGACACGATCTGCACGGCGCTCGACGATCCGAACGTCGTCGAAGTGATGTGCAATCCTGATGGCCACCTGTTCGTCGAGCGGCTGGGGCAGGGGATCGCCCGCGTCGGCCAGATGAGCAACGCCGCGGCCGAGATCATCATCGGCAGTGTCGCGCATGCCCTCAACTCTGAGGTCGACGACGAACGTCCGATCGTGTCCGGCGAGCTGCCGATCGGCGCTCACCGCTTCGAAGGACTGTTGCCTCCGGTCGTGTCCGGACCGGCCTTTGCGATCCGCCGGCGCGCCTCGCAAGTGATCCCGCTCGCCGCTTATGTGCGCGACCGGATCATGACGGAGCCGCAGGCGCGCATGATCCGCAACGCCGTGACGTCACGGATGAACATTGTCATCTCCGGCGGCACCGGCTCCGGCAAGACGACGCTCACCAACGCGGTCATCGCTGAGATGGTCGCCTCCGCGCCCGACCATCGCATCGTCATCCTCGAGGACACGGCCGAGCTGCAATGCGTCGCCGACAATGCGGTCGCCCTGCATACGACCGACACCATCGACATGGGCCGCCTGTTGAAGTCGACGATGCGGCTGCGACCGGATCGCATCGTCGTCGGCGAGGTCCGCGATGGTGCCGCGCTCACCCTTCTGAAAGCGTGGAACACCGGCCACCCGGGCGGCATCACCACGATCCACGCGAATTCAGCGCAATCGGCGCTCACGCGCCTCGAGCAGCTCACGGCGGAAGCGAGCCAACAACCGATGCAGGCGGTCATCGGCGAAGCTGTCGACCTCATCGTCTCGATCGAGAAGACCGCGCGCGGCCGCGTCGTGCGCGACATTCTTCATGTCGAGGGCTTCGCGCGCGGCGAATATCGAATCCAATCATGCCGGGAGGAGGAGCAACGTGTCGCTTGAACGTCGCCTTGGGCTTGGTCTCGTCGCATGCGCTGCGTTGGTCATTGCTGCGCAACCCGCATTGGCGGGCGGGGGAGGGGGCCTGCCGTGGGAAGGTCCGCTGCAACAGATCCAGCAATCGATCACGGGCCCGGTCGCGGGCTTCATTGCGTTGGCGGCCGTCGCGGTCGCCGGCGGCA
Organism: Bradyrhizobium sp. Leaf396; assembly: GCF_001424605.1. Classification (NCBI taxonomy): domain Bacteria; kingdom Pseudomonadati; phylum Pseudomonadota; class Alphaproteobacteria; order Hyphomicrobiales; family Nitrobacteraceae; genus Bradyrhizobium; species Bradyrhizobium sp. Leaf396. The sequence continues at coordinate 70,957 of NZ_LMQJ01000010.1, read as the reverse complement.
TGCTGATCTTCGGCGGTGAGCTGAACGATTTCGCGCGGCGGCTCATGTACGTCGTGCTGGTCGCCGGCATCCTGCTCGGCGCAACACAGATTGTCGGCTTGTTCGGCGCATCCGGCGCATCGATCGGCACCGTCGAGGCCAGCGAGCAGGAGGAGCTGCCGCATGGCTGAGGTGTTCTCTAATCTTCATCACTCAAGAATCCATCGCGCGCTGTCACGTCCGAGTCTCTTGCTCGGCGCCGACCGCGAACTGGTGCTGATGACTGGGCTTGCCGCCGTCATTCTGATTTTCGTCGTGCTGACCTGGTTCTCGGTCTTGCTGGGACTTCTCGTGTGGAGCGGCATCGTCGGCATCCTGCGCATGATGGCGAAGGCCGACCCGATGATGCGGCACGTCTATCTGCGGCACATCCGCTACCAGCCGCAGTATCGGCCGACGTCAACGCCCTGGCGCAAGTATTGAGGTCGGCGATGGTGGCGTTGCGCGACTTTCGACATACCGGCCCGTCCTTCGCGGACCTGCTGCCATATGCCGGCCTGGTCGCGCCAGGTGTCGTCCTGCTCAAGGACGGCTCGCTCATGGCGGGCTGGTACTTCGCGGGACCTGACAGCGAAAGCTCGACCGATGTGGAGCGCAACGAGGTCTCGCGGCTGATCAACGCGGTGCTCGCGCGTCTCGGCTCGGGATGGATGATTCAGGTCGAAGCCGTGCGCGTGCCGGCGCTGGCCTATCCCGCGCGCGAGGATTGCCACTTTCCCGATCCGGTGACGCGGGCGATCGACAATGAGCGCCGCCGGCGCTTCGAAGCCAACGCCGGGCACTTCGAGAGCGAGCATGCGCTGATCCTGACCTATCGGCCGTCCGAACGGCGCAAGTCGGGCTTGTCGCGCTATGTCTATTCCGATGACGAAAGCCGCTCGACGTCCTTCGCCGATAAGACGCTCGAGACCTTCCTGACGTCGATCCGCGAGGTCGAGCAGTATCTCGGCAACGTGCTGTCGATCCGGCGCATGCAGACGCAGGAGGTCGAGGACGAGGGCAGCGTGCGCCGCGCGCGCTATGACGAGCTGTTTCAGTTTGTGCGCTTCTGCATTACCGGCGAGAACCATCCGATCCGGCTTCCCGAGATTCCGATGTATCTCGATTTCGTGGTGACTGCCGAATTCCACCACGGCCTGTCGCCGATGGTCGACGATCGCTATCTCGCCGTCATCGGCATCGATGGGTTTCCGGCGGAGAGCTGGCCGGGCATCCTCAACGCGCTCGACCTCATGCCGCTGACTTACCGCTGGTCGAGCCGCTTCATGTTTCTGGACGACCAGGAGGCGCGCACGCGGCTCGAGCGCACGCGCAAGAAGTGGCAGCAAAAGGTGCGGCCATTCTTCGATCAGCTCTTTCAGACACAAAGCCGATCGATCGATCAGGACGCCGTCTTGATGGTCGCTGAAACCGAGGACGCGATCGGCCAGGCATCGTCCGGCCTTGTGGCTTATGGATATTACACGCCGGTCGTCGTCATCTTCGACAGCGAGGCGCGGCGCCTGCGCGAGAAGGCCGAGGCGGTACGACGCCTCATCCAGGCGGAGGGCTTCGGCGCGCGCATCGAGACCTTGAACGCGACGGAAGCCTTCCTCGGCTCGCTGCCGGGCAATTGGTACGCCAACATCCGCGAGCCGCTCATCAGCACGCGCAACCTCGCGGACTTGATCCCGCTCAACGCCGTCTGGTCCGGCAGCCCAACCGCGCCCTGTCCGTTCTATCCGCCGGGCGCACCGCCGCTGATGCAGGTCGCCTCCGGCTCGACCCCTTTCCGGCTGAACCTCCATGTCGACGATGTCGGTCATACGCTGGTGTTCGGTCCGACAGGGTCGGGCAAGTCGACCCTTCTCGCGCTGATCGCCGCGCAGTTTCGGCGCTATGCGGGCGCACAGCTCTTCTGCTTCGACAAGGGCCGGTCGATGTTTCCGCTGACGGTCGCGGCCGGCGGCGATCACTACGATGTCGGGGCAGGGGAGGGGCTATCGTTTTGTCCCCTCGCCGAGCTCGAGGACGATACGGATCGCGCTTGGGCGTCAGAGTGGATCGAAACGCTGGTGGCGCTGCAAGGTGTGAAGGTCACGCCGGATCATCGCAATGCAATTTCACGGCAGATCGCATTGATGGCGAATGCGCGCGGCCGCTCGCTATCGGATTTCGTGTCGGGCGTTCAGCTTCGCGAGATCAAGGACGCGCTGCATTCCTACACGGTTGATGGACCGATGGGTCATCTGCTCGACGCCGAGCAGGACGGCCTGTTGATGTCGGAGTTTCAGACTTTCGAGATCGAGCAGCTCATGAACATGGGCGAGCGCAATCTCGTGCCGGTCCTGCTTTATCTCTTCCGCCGCATCGAGAAGCGCCTGACCGGCGCGCCGAGCCTCATTATCCTCGATGAGGCATGGCTGATGCTCGGGCATCCGACATTCCGCGACAAGATCAGGGAGTGGCTGAAAGTCTTGCGCAAGGCGAATTGCGCGGTCGTGCTGGCCACGCAATCGATCTCCGACGCTGAGCGCTCGGGCATCATCGACGTCCTCAAGGAATCCTGCCCGACGAAGATCTGCTTGCCCAACGGCGGGGCGCGCGAGACCGGCACGCGCGAGTTCTACGAACGAATTGGGTTCAACGAACGGCAGGTGGAAATCGTCGCGACCGCGATCCCCAAGCGCGAATACTACGTCGTCTCGCCAGTCGGCCGCCGTCTCTTCGACATGGCCCTCGGGGCGATCACGCTCGCGTTCGTGGGGGCGACCGGAAAGGACGATCTCGCACGGATCGGTGAACTTCGTCAGGCGCATGGGCCCGACTGGCCGGTGCGCTGGCTGCAAGCAAGGGGAGTGGTCGATGCCGACACGCACTTGTCAGCGTAGCCCCGCAATCATCGCGGTATTGTCTTGCGTCATCGCGGCGACGCCCGCTGCGGCCGGTGGCGGCGGCGCGATCGGAGGCGGCGCAACCGAATGGACGCAGCTCCTCAACAATTCCGAGTTGATCGCGGTGGTCGGCAAATCGACCGAGCAGATCAACAATCAGATCACGCAAATCACGCAGCTTGCGCAACAGATTCAGAACCAGCTCAAGATCTACGAGAATATGCTGCAGAACACCGCGCAGCTTCCGCAGCATATTTGGGGGCAGGTCGAGCAAGACCTGAACCAGTTGCGCAACCTCGTTGGCCAGGGGCAGGGCATCGCCTTCTCGATGGGCAATGCCGATGACGTCCTGAAGCAGCGATTCAAGAGCTACGCCGACTTTAAGACCAACCTGCCGACGGGTTCGACCTTCTCGTCGACCTGGCAGGGCTGGTCGACAACGAACCGCGACACCATCGGCGCAAGCCTGAAGGCGGCAGGCCTGACGTCCGATCAGTTCACTTCGGAGGAAGCGACGATGGGACAGCTTCGCGGCATGTCGCAGAGCGCCGATGGCCAGATGAAGGCGCTCCAGGTGGGGCATCAGATCGCCGCCCAGCAAGTCGCCCAGATGCAGAAGCTGCGCGGCCTGTTCTCGCAACAGGTGACGATGATGGGGACCTGGTTTCAATCGCAGCAGGCCAAGGACGATCTCGCGCAGGCCCGGCGCGATCAGTTTTTCACATCGACCGCGCCGTCGACCTCCGGCGGCCAGACGATGGAGCCGCGCTGGTGAGACCGCTTCACATCGTTGTCATTGTCGCGATCGTCGTGCTCGCCGGCGGCGGCGTCTGGTTTGGCCTCGGTCCATCGTCGAGCCAGAAGCCGTCCCGGTTCTTTGAGACCAAGCCGGACTACGACACGAGCGGCGGACAGCCGATGCGTCCACGCTGGAAGGAGTAGGACGCGATCATGCCGACACCGAATCGCCTCCTGCTGACGATCGCCGCACTGCTTCTGGTCGCGTCGCCGGCGCTGGCGCAAGACGGGAGCTTGCTGACGAATCTGGAAAACGAGGTGGTCACGGCCGCGAAGGGATGGGAAACCACGATCCTGCAGGCAGCGCGTTCGCTGTTCTGGATTCTTGCCGGCATCGAGATCGGCATCGCGGCAGTTTGGCTTGGGCTGCAGGCAGCCTCGCTCGATACTTGGTTTAGCGAGCTCGTGCGACGCATTCTGTTCATCGGCCTGTTCGCTTTCATCCTCGAGCAGGGACCGGCGTTCGCCAAGGCCGTGGTCGACAGCCTGTTTCAGATCGGTGCCGGCGGCGGGGGCGCATCGCCCGCCAACGTGTTCAATGCCGGCCTGAAGGTCGCTTCGGCGCTGTCGTCGAAGGCACAGTTCGGATTGTTTCAGGACAATGCGCTGGCGATCGCGGCGGTGTTCGCCATGATTGTCGTCGTCGTCGCCTTCGCGCTGGTCGCGGCGATCTTCGTGGCGGTGATGGTGGAGATGTATGTCGGCCTGCTTGCCGGCATGATCATGCTCGGACTTGGCGGATCGTCGTTCACCAAGGATTTTGCGGTCCGCTATCTCATCTATGCGTTTTCTGTCGGCATGAAGCTGATGGCGCTGGTGATGATCGCACGCATCGGCTCAGAGGTTCTGGTCAACCTCGCGAATTCGCCGTCGACCGGCGACCAGTTCCTGTCGACGCTCGCGATCGCCGGCATCTCCGTCGTGGTGTTCATGATCGCGATGTACGTGCCGAACATCATTCAAGGCGTGGTGCAGGGCGCGTCGGTTTCGAGTGGCATGGAGGCGATACGAGCCGGCAGCCAGGCGGCCGCATTCGCCGCAGGCGCGGGCTCGATGGCGGCCGGCGCCGCATCGCTTGGCGCAGGCGCGGCCCGGATGGGAGCGGCGAGCTATTCCGACGCGCGTACAGGCGGCGCCTCGTTCGGGGCGGCAGCGCTCAGGGGCATGAGCGACGCGATCGGCGCAGCCGGCGGCGCGCTGTCGTCCGCGGCGCGCGACAAAGCAATCGGCGTTCCGGGGACGTGGGGTGCGTCGACGCTGGGGCTTGCCAACGCGAAGCTCGATGAACGCAGAAACAGGTCGCAATCGGGGCAACGCAACAACAATGCCGATGAACGCCAATAGGGGCGGCGAGGGTGGGGGATGGCGAGGCAGACGACACCGGAGAATCCATATCTCGCGGCACGGCAGGAATGGAATGAGCGCTACGGCTCCTATGTGAAGGCCGCGGCCGCTTGGCGCATCGTCGGCATCACCGGGATGGCGTTGGCGGTGATCGCGACGTCTTACGCGCTCTATCAGAGCACGCAGGTCAAGCTCGTCCCGTACATCATAGAAGTGGACAAGCTCGGCAGCGCTGTCACCGCGGGCTTTCCGCAGCAGATCGAATATGCCGACGCGCGCGTCGTGCGGGCGACGCTGGCGGGCTTCGTCAGCAATTTCAGGTCGGTCTCACCCGACACCGCGGTCCAGAAGCAATATATCGACCGGACTTATGCGCTGCTGCGCACCGCAGATCCTGCGACCGAGAAGGTCAACGCCTGGTTTCGTGCGAACTCGCCCTTCAACAAGGCGCGGACGGCGACCGTCTCCATCGAGGTCAGCAACGTCGTCGCGCTCTCAAACCAGAGCTACCAGATCGACTGGGCCGAGATCGAGCGCGATCGTCGCGGCAAGGAGCTCTCGACGCGCCGCTTTCGCGGTGTCGCGACCGTGGTGCTGACGCCGCCCCAGGACGAGCAGACCATCCGTCTCAATCCCATTGGTCTTTACCTGCGCGACTTCGACTGGACGGCGCAATTGTGAAAAGGCTGCGGAGTAAACAGTCATGACATCGAGCCGATCCGGACTGCCCCTCATCGCCATCGCGTTTGCGGCTGCATTTACAACTGTCATGATCGATCATGCCGTCGCGCAGCGGCTGAACCGGAATGAGGCGAAGGGCACGCATCTGTCGGGACGCTGGCGGGCCGCGCCAGGCCTGGTGACGCACGGGCCGGACGGCAAAGTGATCTTTCTCTATGGCGAGATCCAGCCGTCCATCGTGTGTTCGCCATTGCAGGTGTGCGATATCGAGCTTCAGCCGGGAGAGGTTGTGCGGGACGTCCTCGTCGGTGACACCGTGAGGTGGAAGGTCGAGCCGGCGACGTCGGGCGCACCGGGCGGGCAGGCGATTCACCTGATCGTCAAGCCGTCAGAACCCGGCCTCGTGACCTCGATGGTCGTCACCACGTCGCGGCGCACTTATCACCTCCAGCTCAAATCGCACGCGACGCAATACATGGCGCGGGTCGCTTTCGAATATCCTGAGGGCGTTGGTGCGCGGATGGCGGACATCAACGCGCGCCTCGAGGCGAGCACGATCCCCGGCGCCGACGTCCCGGCCGAGCAACTCAACTTCGCCTACTACGTGAGCGGCAATGCGAGCTGGCGGCCGACGCGCGTCTACTCTGACGGGCAGAAGACCTACATCCAGTTTCCGTCATCGCTTGCCGGCGCGGACGCGCCCGTGCTCTTCGCGATCTCGGGCGGCGAGAACCGCATCGTCAACTATCGCATGAAAGGCTCGATGATGATCGTCGACTTTCATATCGATGAAGCGGTGCTCGTCTCCGGCGTCGGATGGTGGACTCAGGAGAAAATTACGATCCGGCGGGGAGGATGACATGATCACGCGTCGAGTCTTCCCCGTTGGTCTGTTCGCGCTGCTGCTCGGAGCGTGCAGCACGCTCGGCCGACCAGGCCTTGTCGCCAGCTCGTCGCGTGTCGAGCTGTCGCCGGCGGCTGCAAGCGCGATTGCCGGCGATATGGTCAGCCGCCTCGCCGAGCATGTCGGCCCGGCGACCGGGACCATCATCCTGAAATCCGACGGCTCGCCGTTTGGCCAAGCGCTCGAGGCGGCGCTGCGCGGGTGGGGCTACGCGGTCGCGACCGATCAGCGAACCGATCGGAAGGCGATCGCTCTTGCGTATGTCGTCGACAATCTCGATGGCACGATCCTCGCGCGACTGTCGACGCAGCAACTCGATCTCGGCCGCGCCTATACGGTGACGGCCTCGGGCGCGAAGCCGACGAGTCCCGTGTCGGTAATGCAACGCGGTTAGCGGAGGACGGTGATGGCGCAGTCGCTTGATCTCAATGCCGGCGGACCCGCGCCGAAGATCCGTCGTCTTAACCGCCTGCCGGTCATCGCTGCGATCGTGTTTGTCGTGTTGTTCTTTGGCGTGATCCTCTATGGGCTCACGACGCGCGGATTGTATTTCCGCGGCGATCGCGGTTCCGACGGTTCGCCATCGAGTCCCGCCTCGACCTACGCCGATGCGATGAAGCGCAATGTGCCAGACGGCATCATCGAGGACCCGACGCCGGCGCAAGTCTTCCAGCCCGCGCCTCCGCCGGCGCCCGAGCGACCGGCGGCGAACCCGTTCACCCCCGCTCCGCAGCCGGTGCGCGAGGGGCCGGCGGTCGAATCCGAGGAGGCCTGGCGCGCCCGCATCGAGCGCGAGCAGCGTGAGCAGTATCTGCGCGAGCAACACCGACAGCGCATGGCGCGCATTCAGGCGCACAGTACCGCTTATGATTCACCGCTTGGCGTGAACCTCGCCAAGTTGCAGACCGCGACGCCCGCCGGGGCACAACAACAGCAACAACGGCCGGGAGCCGCGAGCCTGCTTGGCAATGGGGGCGCGGCCGATCTTTACGCGGCCGCGCTCCGCGCCGGTTTGACCGGGCAGCCCATCGACCCGAACGGGCAGACATCGAAAGAGAGCTTCTTCAACAGCGACCTCACCAAGCTCGGCTATCTGCCCAACTCCGTGGTGCCGCAACGATCGCCGTTCGAACTCAAGCGCGGCTCGGTCATTCCGGCGACTCTTATCACCGGCATCAATGCCGACCTTCCCGGGCGCATCACAGCGCAGGTGTCTCAAAACGTGTACGATAGCGCGACCGGCCATCGCCTGCTCATCCCACAGGGGACGCGACTGCTCGGGCGCTACGACAGCAAGGTCTCCTTCGGCCAGTCGCGCGTGCTCGTCGTGTGGACCGACATCATCCTGCCGAACGGCTCGACCTTGCAGATCAGCGGCATGGCCGGCACGGATGCGCAGGGCTATGGCGGCTTCAGCGACAAGGTCGACCGCAAACTGCTGCAGACCTTCGGCTCTGCGATCCTGATCGCCTTGATCGGCGCCGGCACGGAGATGGCGATCCCGCGCGATCGTAATTCGTTCGGAATGCAGAACACCGCCGAATATGCGGCCCGGCGATCGTTTGCAGAAACTTTCGGACGCATGGCCGAGCGCACGATCTCGCGCAACATGGACGTACAGCCGACTTTGGAAATCCGCCCTGGATACAAGTTCAATGTCCTTGTCGACCAGGACATGGTGTTTCCGGGGGACTATCGCCGATAGACATGATGCAAATCTCTTAACTGTTATGCTGCAGTACATGCGAAACGGCCGGCGATTCTGGCTCCGGTGCTCGGTACGGCCCTTCGCTATGACATCGCCGCTCGGTGGACGGCGAGCAACTACTTAGAACGAGGTTGCCGCCATCGCCGCCACAGCCGCCGCCATGATGGCCGTCGCGCACCAGCCCAGCGCTTTAAGTCGCCCCCTCACTGTGAATTCACCCATGATTTTCGTCTGAGCTGACATCAGCATCATCATGACCATTACCGGGACCGCTACCACGCCGTTGATCACCGCGGTCCAGTACAGTGCCTTGATCGGATTGATCGGCGTGAAATTAAGTGTCATGCCAACCAGCGTCGCAACAGTGATCGTTATGTAGAACGCTTTGGCTTCAAGGGGCTGACGCGCCAGACCGACTGGCCACTTTCGCGCTTCGCCAACCGCATAGGCCGCCGAGCCAGCCAGCACCGGTATCGCGAGCAAACCCGTCCCAATCACACCGAGAGCAAAGACCAATTCGGCCAGGGGGCCGGCGATCGGGCGGAGCGCCTCGGCAGCCTGCGCCGACGTCTCGACATCCTTGACACCTGCGACGTTCAGCGTTGCTGCGGTCGTGATCATGATCGCGAGGGCAATGAAGTTGGAGATGCCCATGCCGGCGATCGTATCAAGCTCGATCCTAGCAAGCGCCGCCGGTGCTTGCTGTGGTGCGCGCGTGAGCGGCCGTCGCTTCGGCAGCTCGCGGACGTCTTCCGCTTCCTGAGAAGCCTGCCAGAAGAACAGGTACGGGCTGATGGTGGTTCCGAAGACCGCAACCAGCGTGGTCAGATACTCTTCGCTCCACGTAATGTCCGGTACCACAAGCCGGTATAGCGCTTCGCCCCAGGACACTTGGACCATGAACATCGTCGCGACGTAGACCAGCAGGATCAAAGCCAGCCACTTCAAAACGGCGACGTAGCGCGTGTATTGCATGAAGATTTGCAGCGCGGTGGAGATCACAGCGAACAGAAGAACGTATACAATTTGGGGCCCACCAATGATCAGGCGCGTGGCATCCGCCATGGCGCCAAGATCCGCGCCGATATTGATGGAATTTGCGATCAGCAGCGGAATGACGATGCTCAGAAGGACGTAACTCGGGTAGTGTTGACGGAGGAGCCCTGCGATACCGCGGCCGGTAGTTCTGCCCATCCTGGCGCTAATCATCTGAACAGCGGTCATCAGGGGGAACGTCAAAAGAAGCGTCCAAGATAAACCGTAACCGAACTGAGCGCCCGCTTGGCTATAGGTCGCGATGCCGCTGGGGTCGTCGTCCGAAGCTCCTGTAATGAGGCCAGGCCCAAGAACTTTCAGCAGGCGTGGTTTGCTAGTCCCGACAACCGGACTCTGGTGCTCTGTTTCAGGGTCTAAAGTCTCCGGCGCTTCGCTCAAGCGGTATTCCTGACCGTCGGTGATACTTTCGCAGCGCCGCTCATCGCTCGCGCCTCAGGTACATAACCAATAGCAAAACCCCGAGCACGCAAAGCACCGGGCCTATGAAATTCACAGCGATGCTGTCCGGGAAAATTCGCTTGAGCACGAGGACCAAGTTCGTCGCGGCCAGTGGGACAGCGATTAGGCCGCCGACCAGAAATGCAGTTCTCGATCTTCTGGAACTCATCAGTTGATGTCGGGCGCGCCGAGAAAACCGTGGAGGGCGAGTCCGCCCTCCACGGTGGGGTTGAAAAGGGCTATCGCTTGTCCGATCCGCCCTTGTCGCGATGGCCATGCTGATCGACGTCACCCGGCTTGTGGCCCGGATGGTCGTGATGCTGGCCAGGGACTTCCTTCTGGCCTGCCTTATCGCGATGGCCGTGCTGATCGACGTCGCCCGGTTTGTGGCCCGGATGATCGTGATGCTGACCGGGTTTTTCCTGGGGCATGTGGCTACTCCCTTGAACCAAAAGCACGCACCTTTCGTGCAATACCTCGTTCGGCCATCGAGGCCTTTCGGTCCTTGCTTGTCACCGAGAAAGGAGCTTACATCCTCAAGTCACTTGAGGAGCAAGGCTGAATCTGATGAAGGACGAGCTGTCCATCGGCAGGGTTGCGGAGATGGTGCGGATGAACGTGCCGACGATCAGGTACTATGAGGAGATCGGCCTCGTCCCCACCCCACCGCGAACTGAACAAAACCGACGAGTCTACAAAGAAGCGGACGTCCGGCGCCTCAAGTTCATTCGCCACGCCAAGGAACTCGGGTTCGATCTGGATTCAATCCGGCAGCTTCTGGCCCTTGCGGGTTTACCGGAGGAGCCTTGCGAAGAGGCCGATCAGATTGCGCGTGCTCATCTTGCTGATGTCGAGCACAAGATAGCACGATTGACGGCGCTGCGAAAGGAACTACGCGCAATGGTCGAAAGTAGCGATCATGGCAGGATCAGGGAATGCCGTGTTATTGAAGTCCTTTCACGGTTTGGAAATCAGTGACCGCGGCGTTCGGAAAAATAACCTCTATTACCCGGACGGGTGTGATAGCTGACGGGCTTGCACGCGCGTCAAGCGATCTCGCAATCCTTTTCGCCGTGGCAAAAGCATGCACCGGTTGAGATGGCAAAGTGAGCGGATTGCCGGCTATTGAAATTCAACACCCAATCGATTCTGCTTCGCCCAGATGATGCGGCACCGCATGCGCATGTCATCCACTGGCACGACAAGCACAAACTCTACCGGAATGCCAACGGGACTTTCGACGTCAAGCATCGCGCCAACCGAACTGACATTGCGTACGAGGCAATCAATGGCTGATGCCCCAAATTGAATTGATCCTTTCTTCAGGACACGCCGCCGCGGATTTTTACGTCGTTCCATCTGGCCGCTCTTCGGTTGGGTTTGTTGCTGAATGTGTCCGTCCCGCGCGTAGCGCCCGTTACCATCTACCACAAAATTTTTGGCTCGCGACGTGGTCGGTCAAGAAGCGGTTTCGGATTTCCAACAGCTCTGCGGTCCTTGCAGGGTCGTTAAGATAAAAGTGCCCGATCTGACCTTACCTAAAGTGATGTCGACTGACGGAGTGAAAGCTAACCGGAGCAGCTTGGAATCGACGCGCCTTCAATTCCGCGGCGAGCAAGCGTGACCCGGCGATGCGCCCGCCCCAAAGCACGCGTCAGAACTGCGTGCGCATCCGAATGCCAAAGATCGAAGCCGGGCCGCGATCGCGGTTGTAGGCAGGGTTCGTAACAAGCTGATAGTTCAAAGTCGCACGCCACGACCAGATTGGGAGGCTGTAATAGGTCTCTATAATCTTTTCCAGACCGGCGTTCGGCAGGCGCCCGTCGCCGACAAGAATACCGAGACCGCCGGCGTCAAGATATGCCTGGCGGGCACTCGAGATGCCGTTGACGACGCCGGCCAGCCCGAACGTATCGTTCGGCCTGTTCCAGGAGGAACCGGTCAGCGAAAGCCCGGCAGCGAACGTCGAGTCAATATCGGAGAATTCGTAAGCTTCCTTTGACCCATCAGCGAGGCCCGCGCGAGCGAACACACCAAGGTCAGCCGTGATTTCCTGTTCCAGGTTCACACCGATGCCAGCTCGGCTTTGGTATCGCCTGACCAGAGCGACATCAGCGGGCATTCCCGTTGCCCGCGCCAGCGTTACGGCCTCGTCCAAGCGCCCCATGCGGCCACGCGACAAAAACGCCGTGACCGCAACCTTCCCCTTCTTGCCCCAGATCTCATGCCGATGTTCGATCTCGCCGACCCATTGAAACTGAGAGAAGCTGGGATCCAATTCGGTGCTGTTGGGGACGCGGGAGAGATCGAAAATCCCGCCGCGGAATGTCCAGTCACCTTTGTACCATTCAACTGCGGCGCCATAGGTGAAGCCCCAGGCGTCGGCGGCGTAATCGAAGGTGCCGGTGTCAACGACCGACCAATTCATGAAATCCTTGCGCGGATCATGAGCATATTTGTTGGTGTCGAACACGTCGGTGACCGCAAATTTCCCAAGGGTCAGGATCAGTCGATCCGACGTCTGGCTCCCCGCGAACTGGTTGATGTCGGCGTCGATCTTTTTCGTCTCTCCTCCCAGATCGAAGGTCTGACGGAAGAACGCGCGCGGGATGCGCGCGTAGGGAACCGCCGCTCCGACCTTGTAGGCCTCGCCACTTGGAAAGCCGGCCACACCGACGGTCGAACTCAAGCCAAACCCCTGATCGATCTCGGGGTTGATCCAGACCTCTCCGCCTGACCAGGGGCGAAATCCAGCATACAGCGTCACATCCCAAGTCTGTCGGGTCTGGTTGGGGATGAGACTGTTTGTGCCGATATAGGGCGACCGAAACGGTGCTGCGTATTGTTGGAGGTAGGTAGTCTGTCCGTGCAGAGCGAACCGATCAGTTTCGAACGGTGTCAAGCCATCCTGTAGACCCCGCTGTCCCTCCTTGCCAAAGCGGTAATTGACGCCGAGGCGGGCGGTCTGAACCGCGAGGTCCGATGACAGGCGCTGCGCGGTTCCACCGAACCCAATCTCTTTCCCTCCGAAGTTTGTGGAGAGATATTCAAACCGGGCGGACCAGTTGTTCGATAGCGCGAGTTCGGCGCCCACGCCCCACACCGTTCCAAGTCGCGTGGTCTTGGTTGTGTCTTCTGGAGCATCGACCGGCCCGAGCTGCGCCTCATCATAGCTCCATGCGAGGCCGCCCGTCGCATAGAACAGCCAGGAGCCCGGCGCATATCCCACACGTGCCCGCAGCGTTCCAGATGTCAGCACGGTTTGCGTAAGCGTTTGCGAACCCTGAACGCCCGTCGTTGTGGCAATTCCGGAAACCGTATTTGGAAAGGAAATGTCGGCCTCAAGGCCGACGACCATGCGCGAAGGCAGCATGTAGTTGTATCCGCCACCCAACCCTAACGCATACGATCCCGTCCCCTTGAAAGCATCGATTGGATTGGTCAAGTCGATCGCGCCCGAGGATGGCGGCATCCCGGGCCCGACCAAGGAAAAGTTTGAATGTCCGCTCGCGTAGGCGAAATGACTGCCAACGAAAGGCCCGGTCCAATCGACAGGAGTATTTGCGCTGACCTTGCCAAGGTCAGCCGACTGCCCCTCGACGGCCGAGCTTGCCGCCAGGACCATCGCCAGAAAAGCCTTTCTCATCGCACCTACGCCCGCCCATTTGACCGGTATTCGGCACGACATTTGGGTGTTGGCAACAGCTAAGTTTTTGCAGGTGTCACGTCAGCGTCACGAAGGGTGTGAAAACTCCGACCAATGGATTTCGCGTCGGAAAAACGCATTCGAGAGCGTCCCGCGAACATCAGGCCTTCGAGTCGGAGCGATCGAGAGATGCGGCAGGACTTCGGTGCAGATGAGCCGGGGATTCCGCGCTCGTCAGCGGCTGGTAATACTGCTTAAAGCTTTCATGATTTTTCAGCGCGTCCGGGCGGTACGCGCCAACGCCCGCACACTGCCTAACCTCCGGCAAGTCAAACCGCGCCCGGACAGTCGCGTGCACCGGTGCTTTGGGATTGATCTCCCGGATTTCAAAGTCCCAGTTCTTGGCGCCGACGAGAGTCTGCAGCCACGGCCATTTTGGCAAGCTGGCAGCGTAACTATCCAGGGTGTCGCGCATGCTGGCAATCTCGCAATGCTGCACACCGTCGGCCCGAGGAAACAGGTTTAGCGCGGGGCCAGAATCCCCGGTGTTCGGCATTTTGACGCCGTCGACGTAGATCGGGCCGGTGATGAGGCCGTCGGGGACGGAAATCGCTTGTTCGCACATCCAGGAGAGCGCGATATCCGACAGCCGCGATTCCGGTTCCGGATAAGACCCGCCGATGTCGGAGTGGTTGCCCGCAAACCAAAGCTGGATAATGCGATCAAAACCAGGCGTGGCAGGGTGCGCCCCCGGTTCGGTGCCGCCCCAGCCGACCCGGGCGAAGTCCTTACGCGCTTCATCGATCGCATTCGCCGATCGCGCAAACCGAACGTGCTTGCTGAGGAGGCGGTCGAAGTTCTTTCCCGTCCATTCCGCAATGTGCGAACGAGGCGGGTCTCCCTTGTTTGGGAAATCGTAAATCGTCTTACGATTAGTCGTGCGCTGCTTATTCAAGAACCATAGGACGGCACCCAACATCGCCAGATGGGTGACGAACCACGCCGGGACGATAAATCCCCAAAGCAGGCCTGCTCCCGAGACAATGGCTGCTACTACACCGACAACCGCGGCAGGGACAAGGGAAGCTATAAACGCAGCAACCGCAACGCCGAGGGTCAAGCCCAGTTGGATCATGCGACGCCTGGGGCCGCTTGCTCCAAGTGCTGCGACGGTGTCGAACACCCCGATGAAATAGGCGGCGGCATTCGAGTTTGCTCCATCGCCAGACCCGTATTTGAGTTGAAATCGCCGCGCCAGTTCCAGTCTCTCCGCCTCAAACTGCTCGCGCGGGTGGCCTGCGCCGTGTTCGAGGACCGTATCGACCGCTTCCCAGGCGACGTCCCTCACAACCTTCCGAAAGCGTAGCAGAGGACCTGCGGGCGTCGTCGTCGGGACGCCGCACAGCATCAGCAAGTTGGCGACGCTGCGGACCGTGTAGGCTCCACGGCTGAAGCCAAACAGAAATATCCGGTCGCCGTCCTCATAGTGGTTGAGGATGAATTCGTAGCAATCAGCGATATTGCGTTTGATCCCATCGCCAGCAACAGATCCCAGCATCTTCTGGACAAATCGCAAGGGAGCGATGAAAGCGGTGGCACCGATATCGGTTCCCAAGCCGGCATCATAGAAGACGACCTGCTTGGCCGAGTCGACAGCCGTATCCGCGTGGTTACGTGAGACCCTGTACATCTTGTAGATGTTGCTGATGCGTTGCTCCGGACGGGCGCCACCGTCCTGCCCAGTACCATCAGAATAAATGACGATGTTTTTGCTCATGCCCTTGTCCCGGAACCGACTTTCGCATTCACGCTTGGAGCCTGCCGATCAAGGCTAAGGGGCCTAATCAATTATGCGCAAAATTGTCGGCGCGCGTCTGCTCTGCGCGCCCTGTCAATGATTGGAGCACAGCTGAGTCGCCCATCATTTAGAAAGTAAATTAAGCTCGGCCAATGCTGCGCTGTAAACGACGTCATACAGTTTGCACCCTGCCACTACGCTTTTGAGACGTTCGCGCGCTTGATCGACTTGTCCGGCATGAACAATGGACTCGCTCAAGAAGAACTCAGCTTCGCACGCGCGCTTGGCTTGATCCTGGCCAGACCCGATACGGGATGCCGCCTGAACTTGCCCCGAATCGACCGCATCCAGATAATACTCGAGCATCGGCGCCGGCCACATGTCTCGCCTGACTTTTGCAGCGTTCTCGGTCAGCTCGGCGCGGTCATTTTCTCCACCGTGCACGCGAGCGATGTGGAGCCAGATCATCGCATATGGATTGGACGGCCGCAGACGCACCGCGGTTTTGAAATCCTCGACACTCGCCGTATTATCCCCGGCAAACAATCGGGCGCGTCCTCGACCGAGATAATAGGCTGGGTCTCCGGGAGCAAGTTGGAGCGCCTGATCGAAATCGGCGAGCGCCGCAGTAAGATTTCTTACTGTCAAATTTGCATTGGCCCGATTTGCCCAAAAGCTCGCGTCCCCCGGCCTCAGGCGGATCGCCGCGCCGAAATCTGCGATCGCCTTCTCAAAGTTTCCCAGCATCAGATGCACCGCGCCTCTGTTGCCGATTGCATCCGCAAACGTCGGCTGCAGTGAGATTGCCTGGTCGTAATCGGAAAGTGCTCTTTGTAGATCGCCTTTCGTCAGAAAGGCGGCAGCGCGGTTGTAATAAGCTTCTGCATAACTCGGCTGAAGGCGAACAGCCTCATCATAGTTTTCGATCGCTCGATCCAGATCGCCTTTTCTTTCGTAAGCGCCCGCAAGGTTGTTGAAAATCATCGGATCCCTGGGACTTAGTCGGCGCGCGCTAAGAAAGTCGTCGATGGCGCGATCGTATTCGCGCTCGAATGTCCAAATCAGGCCCCGGTAGATGTAGGAATTGGGAAAGTTCGGCAAAAGCGCTATTGCAGTGTCGAAATCGGATAACGCTTTGTCGCGAATTCCCATGCCCTCGTAACATACACCTCGGCTGTAGACGAGGAAGCCGCGGCGCTCACTATCGAAATTACCCTGACGAATTGCCTCGCTAAAAAGCTGAATGGCTTGCACGCAATCGCGACGCTGCTTCGCCGCAAAACCAGCCTGTGCCAAATCGAGTGCGTCTGCCTTCGCCAAAGGTATTACAGACAAAGTAATGAGCGTCACGAAAAGTCCGAACACCAACGGTGGGGCCGATTGTTTGGAAAGCGCCCTGAGCATAAAAGCGACTGCCCCTAAATATAGCGAGATGTCCAAATATTAGCACACTTAGGCGCCAAATGCTCACGTTAAGGACATGCTGGCACCCCATGGTCGCAGTCGACCTGCTGGGAAGATGCGATCAGAGCCCCGCTGGGCAATTCTCTGATGTTGCGCTCATCTTCGGCCTCGGTATCAAGGAACGCTACCTTTTTAAGGGCGATCGGGCGTTGCCTTTGCACAGCACGCTCGTGAACCGCCATTTCACGCTGTATCACTCCTTTGATCGCCCACCCCCGGTGACGGGAGAATGTGACCATCACCGGTGCACAATATCACCTCATCCATTGCCCACACAACAGCGCAAGCCTGGCCAAACTGCCTGCACCGTCGCGCGGTCCGACACATTTACAACTGACTTTGCCAGCGAGTTAATGTCCTCCGTATCGGCACAGTCCCAATGCCCTGCTTTGCGCTGATGGAAGACCCACACAGCGCGGCTGTTTCACTTCCGTCATGAAACGCACGAGAACCGCCATCAGTCCAGATTGAATACGACAAAGAGATGAGGTGCGATGCACTGCGGCTCTGGACAGGCAGCTCAAGCGCTTCGAAGGTTTTGTCTCTGCTGCCATTCTCGACTTCACAGCCCGATTTACTACTGGCGCGTTAAGCCGTCTAGATTGCGCAGATCGTTGTGCAGCGTCGTGGCGGCGATTGCCGCGTGGCCCATCGCGACGCTGATCTGATCGAGCGCGAAGACGATGTCGCCTGCGGCGTAGATGCCGCCTCGGCTAGTGCGTTGCTTTTGATCGACCGCGATACAGCACCCATCCGCCATGTCGAGACAGAGCGCCTGGGCAAGATGGTCGTTCGCTTCGGAACCAAGCGCCGGATAGATGGTGTCGAAGCTGAGCTGCGAGCCGTCGCGAAAGTGAACTATCGCGCGACTACCGGTGCAATCGAGGCGCAAGGGCGGTCGTTCTTCCACGCGGATACCGTGGCGTTCGAGAAGGGCGCGGTCGTCGGAGCTGATATCGACTGCACCCGCCGAGAGTATGGTAATGTCTTCGGAATATGTTCGCAGGAACAAGGCTTCAGCGACGCCCCTCGCATCGGCGCCGATAACACCGATAGCCTTGTCCCCGGCCTCGAAGCCGTCGCAGACCGGACAATAGCGCAGCAGACCGCGCTCCAGCGCAGACCGATGCATAGCGGGATCGAGGTCCGGGCGCCGGTTGTTGGTGCCGGTTGCCAAAAGAATGGTTCGCGCTTCGAGCGCGATGTTGTTACCACACGCCAGAAAGCTGCCGTCCCGCTCCTCGATCGTCTCGATACGGCCCCGCAGCAATCCGGCACCGTAGAGCTCCGCCTGAGCGCGCATACGACTCAACAGCTCCTTGCCGCTAATTCCGTCGGGAAAGCCGGCATGGTTGTGTGAACGGGGTATCCAGAGTGCGCGGCTGTCGCCGTCGTCCACTACGGTGACGCGTCGCCGGTACCGCGCCAGATAGATCGCAGCAGTCAGGCCCGCAGGGCCCCCTCCAACAACGAGGCAATCGAGCGGACGGCCAGTTGACAGGATTTCATCCATCACGGTGTCCCGTGTATTTGGGGCGGTGGAAGCCACGCTCGGGCGGTGGCGGCTAGAGAGCACTGACCGGAACATCAAGCGGCATCGGCAGAATGACCCGCCCGTTACTTGCGGGCTCCGGGAAGCGCCCAGCCGCGATGTTGAGCGGCAAGGATGCGAGCAGGAGCGCTGGCATTTCGAGCCCGGCATCGCGCTCCTGCCGCAGAGCGATGAACTCCGCTTCGGTCCGCCCCTTGCCGACATGAATATTTTCGGCCCGCTGCGCGCCCACTGTGGTTGCCCAGGCGGGCGGGCGGCTGCCCTCCGCGCCGTAATCATGGCAAACGAACAAGCGTGTCTCTTCGGGCTGATCGAGGATACGACGGATCGAAGAATGGAGCATGCGGGCGTCGCCGCGATGGAAGTCGCAGCGCGCCGTTCCGCTATCGGGCATGAAGAGCGTGTCGCCCAGAAAAATCGTGTCGGCGATGCGATAGCTCAAATGGTCGATCGTGTGCCCCGGCGTCGCCCAAACCTCGATCGTCTCTTCGCCAAACCCCAGGCTGTCGCCTTCATCCAACAGACGGTCGAACGGACGTGCATGCGTTTGCGGCAGGGCATAGACTTGGCGAATAACTTCGGCGACCTCCACAACGCGCTTGCCGATTGCCAGTCGGCCGCCGAGCGTTTCACGCAAGGCCAGGGCGCCGGAGATGTGATCGTGATGAACATGGGTCTCCAGAAGCCATTCCAGTGACAACTTCTCGGCCCTTATGAAATCCACGATACGGTCAACGGGAGCGCGGCTGGTACGTCCCGACTTTGGATCTAGATCGAACACTGGATCGATGACAACACAAGAACCGGACGCAGCGCATGTGACAACATGCGTTGCGGTGCCACTGCGCTGATCGTAAAAGGTCTGGACACTGATAGTCATTGCCACCTATCCGTTATGGGTTCACGACTTGACCTGCGTCACCGCGATAAGCTTGGCCTCAAGGGCGCCCGCCGGAAATTTCATGCACACCGCGTTTTGGGACCGACCCGTGTAACGTAATCTCTGTCGCCAGTTAATAGTCCTCGCAGCAGAATGTTTCGAACATAATCCAACGAATTTACCACACCAAGTTGTCCTCAAACTTGTCTCGCGCTTACCAAAGAGATTGGTAGAGCTTCACGGAGGGGTCTCGCTCGTATGGCGATGGATGATGCGCACTGCCCGGGTAGTCGCCAGTCACCGTCGTGACGGTGGCGCGCTTCGACTTCATCCCGCAGGGCTGCGGTGATGCCACCATGACGCACTGATGCCCAGGCGAAGCGGCCAAGGTAGCGTTGATCGAGGAATTAATCCGGCGTCTCACGGGCTCGATGTCTTACGATGCCCCTGTATAGCAGCTGGGCTATTCGCCAGCCTAGACTAGATTCCCGCCCGGTGACGAGACGGGTTCGGGATTGCCGCCGTACAAAGTTGCGAATGACGGACAAGAGCGAATCGCCAATGACGGACGGTGCCCAACTTGACCACCTTCGGTGGGCGGCCATCGACGACATCATCACGTAGAGAATCTTCAAGCCATCGGAGCAGAACGGGTTTGGCACCATTGTCTCATGCTGAAGACGATGGCTGCGTCGTCGCCTACCTCATCAGGCATGGCTAGCAAATGTGTGGCGAGCACGCGGTAGGCTTGATGGGGAAGAGCTTAGCAAACAAGTTCGATCATGTTCTGTATGATCTTCGACAAGCAAGGACAAGTCGGCAGGGCGAGGGTGAGCGGCAGCGCACCAGATGGCCCGTCGAGCCCTGCCATTCCAGCGCTGTTAGACAACGAAGATAAGCCGGCTCCGGCGCAACTAAGATCCGCCGAACCGTTCCCTTGCAGTCTGACGCAACACGTCAAGCTTATCTGTGATCTTTGCCCAACTGACCTTTCGATGGCGGAGGGTGTCGACTATTTCGCAAGGTGGTCGCGGTGCGCCTCGGCCGTGGCGTTGAGCGATCCAGGAGCAGCGAGCAGACGGTGAGTAGGCCATATCGCAGTGTCGAAATCCTTTGGCAATGTCGCTTGGCCCCACATGAAAAGTTGGCAGGCCTCCACATCGTAAAACCCTGTGTATGCTGCAAAATATCCTGTAAATTGGAAACGGAGTTATTGCTTTGAGCGCGGTCCCAGGTAAGCCCAGACGATCCGACTCAACCGCCAGCAGGGAGCCTTTAAGACCCGACTATCATAATATCGCCAGCACGTGCCGCATAGTCGAGCGCGTAGGCGAGCTCGCCGGGTGTCTCGGCGTGGACATGAAAGAGCGGCTGTCCGCGGTCGACGTCGTCGCCAAGCCGCACCTCCATGAAGACGCCGGCAGCCTTGGCGCCGGGCGCGCCAGCGAGCTTGGCAAGCCGCGCTAGTTTGCGATTGTCGATATGAACGATTCGGCCTGCGCGCGGCGCAACCAATGGATAGACGTGGCGCGCCTGCGGCGGAGTGCGCAGTCCGCCCTGCGCCTCACAGATGGCTTCGAACTTCTTCCACGCTGCGCCGCCGGCAAGCGTCGAGAGCGCCAGCGCTGCGCCGCTTCCCTGGCTGGCCTTGCCGCCAATTTCCAGCGCCGCGCCCGCCAGCGTGACAGCCCGCTGGCGCAGGTCATCGGGCGCGTCGGATTTGTTATGCAAAACGGAGAGCACATCGAAGGCTTCGAGCGCCGGACCGATGCCACGGCCGACGGGCTGCGAGCCATCGGTTTGAAGGCATCTGGCGGCAAGGTTAAAGCGCGCAGCCACTGCGGTCATGCGCTCGGCAAGGCGGTCAGCGACGTCTTTACCGCGCACCTTCGCGGTTGCGCCGACCGGGATATCGATGACCACGTGTGTCGAGCCTGCAGCGATCTTCTTCGAGAGGACGGACGCAATCAACTGACCTTCAGTATCGATATCCAGTTCGCGCTCCACCCGCACGAAGATATCGTCGGCCGGGCTGAGGTGGACCGCACCGCCCCAGGCAATGCAGCCCCCTTCCGCCTCCACCACGCGCCGGAGAGTCGCGATGTCGAGATCGACAGGCGCCAAGGTTTCCATCATATCGGCCGTACCGGCCGGCGAGGTGATCGCGCGCGAGGAGGTCTTGGGCATGACTAGGCCGTTCGCGGCCACGATCGCCACGACAATCGGCGTGGTGCGGTTGCCGGGAAGCCCGCCGATGCAGTGTTTATCGACCACGATCGCGGCATCCCAGCGCAGGCGGTCGCCGACATTCACCATTGCCCTCGTCAGACTAACCGTTTCCTCTTCGTCCAGCGGCAGCGCGGCGCTCGCGGTCAGGAAGGCGGCGAGGTGCACGTCGGTGTAGCGGCCGGCGACAACATCCCTCACGATCTCCGAGAAGGCGGTCGTATCCAGACGATTGCCATAGATACGCCGCCGCACATCAGCGAGCGAATCCATTGCGGGTGGATGGGAGACCCTGACCTCGTCGCCTTCCGCGACGCCAAGAAGGTCCCAGGCAGTTTCCGACAGCCCGATCTCATCGAGAGCCAACATAGATTCGCCTTCGATCTGAAAAAGAGTCGCCTGGACCTGGCGCCTGCCATTGGCCACGAGAACCTGAGAGCGCGAAGCAAATCCCTCGGCCCGGCAGACGTGACAGTCGGCACGCATGACTACGATCGCCTGGTGCTGGCTATGCAGCCGGAGGCGGCGTACACGGTGCCTTGGTTGATCGGCACGAGCAGTGCTATCTGTCGTCGTCATAGATCGAAGATCTGGTTCTGACGTGGCACAGCGGCATCCCACCCAAGTTCGCGATCAATCCGCACCCGCAGCGCTTCGGCGGCGTCGGCCTCGCCATGGACGATGAAGACGCGAGACGGAGCGCGGCGGAAGCCGGAGAGCCAGCGCATCAGCTCGTCGGCATCGGCATGTGCCGACAGCATCGACAGGTCATCGACTTCCGCCCGAACCGGGATCCATTGGCCATGGATCCTGATGTCGCGCGCGCCCTGAAGCATAGCCCGTCCTCGCGTTCCAGCAGCCTGGAACCCCGAGAACAGGATCGTGTGCTTGGGATCGGTCGCGAAGGCTTTGAGATGATGGAGGACGCGACCTCCCGTCGCCATCCCGCTCGCCGATACCACCACCTTGGGCCAGGGGCTGGTCGAAATCGCCTTGGAGCTTTCCACATCGCGCGTGTAGGTGGCGATGCGGCAGATCGCGTCGCATTCACTCGAAGACAGTTGGTGATCGTCGTGGTGGGCGTGGAGCAGGCCAGTCGCTTCGATCGCCATCGGGCTGTCCAGATAGATCGGGACGCTCGGAAGGCGGCCGGCGGTTTGCAGGCGCCACAGATGATAGAGTAGCGACTGTGCCCGTCCGACCGCGAAGGCCGGGATGACCACTGTGCCACCGCGCTTGATGGTGCGCTCGATGACATTGCCAAGCGCTTCGGTGGGATCCGTCACATCGTGGGTACGATTTCCGTAGGTCGATTCAACGACGACGTAATCTGCTTCGGCGATAGCGGCTGGGTCTGGAAAGATTGGATCGCCGTAGCGACCGAGGTCCCCTGAAAAAGCAATGCGGCGGCCGCCCCATTCGATCTCGGCGCTGGCGGCTCCGAGGATGTGGCCGGCGTAGCGAAACCTCACGGTCGCACCACCTGGGAGCGTCGTGACCGTGTTGAAAGGAACAAGCGAAAAGAATTCCATGGCGCGTTCGGCATCACGCGCGCCGTACAGCGGCAGCGCCGGCTTGTGTTTGGAGAACCCTTTCCGATTGGCGTACTCAGCGTCCTTCTCGTTGAGGTAGCCGCTGTCCTTGAGGATGAGCTCTGCGACATCGCGTGTCGCCGCGGTCGCGTAGATGCGGCCACGAAAGCCGTCACGCACGAGCTTGGGTAAGTCGCCCGAGTGATCGAGATGAGCATGGGTCAAGACGACGGCATCGATGCTCGACGGCGCGACCGGCAACGGTTCCCAGTTCAGCTCGCGAAGGTTCTTGAGGCCTTGAAATAGACCGCAATCAATCAAGATGCGCTTGCCGCCGTTGGTGAGGAGATGTTTGGAGCCGGTGACAGTGCCGGCGCCGCCGAGAGAGGTCAGAGTCAACATTGCGAACTTTCAGAATGTGAAGGCGGCCAAATCCGCCGGATCGCCGCGTCCGTCGAGCGCGCCTTGCTCGGTCGAGGAGAGAATCTCGTCACGCTTCCAGCCGCCGAGAGTGCCCGCAGCGTCCACCAGATGCGCCCAGCTGCAGCGGTTGGCGAACAGCATGCTGGCAACGTCCAACGTACCACCCCGGCTGATATAGCCGCGCGCGACAGTCCTTTGGGGGCCGGAGTCGATCCGCCGCAACAGGCCGAGCATTGGTTCCGGTCTCGTGTGAGACGCGATGACTCGCAGCAGCCCGGCCGGGAACAGCGCTGCAATATCCTCCTCGCTGGCTGTGAAGGCGGCTTCGATGGAATCGCGGGGGATTCGGAATCGGCCTGGCTCCGAGAGAGCGGTTACGAGAACGCGGCGGCCGCGCGCCTTGAGGCGATGTGCTGCCTTGAGCACCTCCTCGAGCTGGTAGGCGCCGATGGCGACGAGTTGCAACTCGGCGCCGTCGCGCTTGCCTTCGATGTGAGCGGCTCCGTCGGCAATGAACTTGAGCGCAGCCTCGCCACCGAGGCGATGCGGCATGTCGCGCTTCGACACGATAAGGCAAGCCACCTGTCCGCGGCCTTGATAGACGGCTCGCAGGGCGGCCATAGCGCTATTGGTGTCTACGGGAAACAGCACGCGCGCCGTGTCGGACATCTCACCGAGCAGCGCCTCGCCAATGGTCGGATCCTGATGCGACTGCTCGTTCTTGGAATTCTCCCAGGTGTGGGACGTGACGACGAGCGGGACGGATATCCAGCCCGGCTCCTGGCCGACCTCACGCTGGCGACGAGCGAAGACGATCTCCTGACGCAGCCCGCCCAGCATCTTCATGGCGAAAGCCTCATAGCTGACGATCAGGTTGACGCCTCCTTTGTTGGCAAGCGCTGCGCCTGCAACCGCTTCCTCGTTGAGCGCGGTGATGACCGCCCCATCCACGGCATCGGCGACGTTGGGCTCTGAAACGTTCACCCGGTGGCGCAGCCTGTCGAGGGTTGCACCCATATGGTTTGAGCGCAGCTCGTCGGGGTTGCCGACACGGGGCCGTAGGCCGGGGTTCGCATCGATGAGGCGGACGAACCAGCGGTCGATAGCGTGCATCGCGCAGTCGGGCGGACTGCCGGCCGCGGTCCAATCAGGTTCGGGGAGCACTGGGGCCGCAGGTCGCCGCAGCGCGAGGGGGTGCCGGCTTTCGGGCGCGCGGCCCTGCTTGCCATGGACGGCGATCGCTGCGGCGGCTTGCTCAATCTCGTCCGGCGGCACGAACAGCGCGCGGGCCGCATCGTTGAAGGCAGTCCTTGCTGCTTTGTCCTGTGCGGGATTGCCGCCAAGCGGCAGATTGTGCGCGGCATTCGTGCCCGCGCCTGGAAAGCCGAACCCTTTGACGGTTTCGGCGATCACATAAGGAACAGGCGCCGGATAGGAATGCGCCGCATCCGCGGCGAAACTCTGGAGTCGGCGCTCGGCTTCCAGGATGGCCCATGCGAAGGCGGCTGGATCGCGGCCGTCGACGATGAAGGGATCAAAGCCGTTGAGCTTGAGATGATCGGCGAGCCATGTGGCGCCGCCCTGCTGCACGATCTGGACACGCTCTTCGATACGCCGCCCGTTGAGAACCATGACCGGGATAACATGGCCCGAATCTTCCGCGCGCCACCAGCGAGGCGTCCAGTCCGAACCGCGCTGTTCCTCGAAGGCGCCGTCGCTCAGGAACGCCACGAGGCTTTCGCCGGGGAGCGGCATGTGCACGTACTGTACTTCGGCGAAGCCGAGATAACCGCCCTCTGAGATCGCGCCGGCGGTATTCGGTCCGGCGTGGCTGCCCAGCGGCACAGCAGGAGCGCCGTCGGGGCCGATCTTGTATGAGTAGAAGTCAACGGCGAGCTGCGACAATCCCTTCTCGCTACGATCATAGCGACCCGCCTGCGCTGGCGAGACATCGCCGGTAAGGGCGTTGACGGCCTCGATCGCGGCAACACAATGGCCTTGGCCCATCAGCCAGGAACGCGTCGTCGCTGAAATCGCGTTGGCCGTCAGATAGCCGACAAAAGCCGGAACCATGTTGAGGGAGCCGCCCGTATGTCCTTCCGGCGTGGCCTTGAACGCGTCCGCCGGCAGAGGCGCGCCCGAGAGATCGACGCGCTTGGCGTAGGTCATGTGGACCACGGTCCACATGGCGGCGGAGGCAAGGCGGTCGGCGGCCGCCAGCAGCCGATAGAGCATTTGCGGGTCGATGCGGCCTGACGCAGCCAGCGCCCGTACGCGCTCGACCGTCTCTTCGCGATGGACAATCGGTCCATGCCCCTTGCGCCAAATATTGAACATCTCGGAATCTGTGCCGCTCATGCTACTTCACCGCCTTTTTGGATCTGGTTTCGGGAGGCGGCACTTTCACCGCGCCCCGCTTGTCCAGGATGGCGGGTCGCTCGCGGGAAAGGAATCGAGACCGGCCCGCTCCACCTCATCCAGAGGCTCGGGCGGACGCCGGTGCCGGACGAGGTCTGCCGACGATGGAGCGCTCGATCCGAGCGCGTTCGCAACCAGCGGCGCAAGGCCGATGGCATTGCTCTCATGAGGAACAGAATCTGTCGAAACGATCCGGCTGCAAAGCGGCGCAAGGCGCTGGAAAGAATCTTCGGCAAAAATGCCATGCACAACGACCACCACGGGTCGCGCAAAGCCTTGAAGCGGAAGTTTGCGAGCGGCTTCGATCAGCGTGCGGCCGGACGAGGCGATGTCGTCGACCAGCACCGGCTGCCGGCCGCGCCATCTGGACAGATCGGGCAATTCGACGTCGACATTGCGATCGCCATGCCGGATCTTGCGCAGCACCGCGTGTGGGGCGCCAATGCGTGCGGCGATAGCCGATACCCATTGCCCGCTCTCTTCGTCGGGACCGACGAGAAGAGGATTGTTGACTTCCGCGGCAATCCAATCCGCCAGAAGTGGCGCCGCATGCATCGTATCCGTCGGGATCGTGTAGAGCGCCGAAAGAGTCGAATATCGGTGCAGATGCGGATCGACGGTGACCAGCCGGTCGAAGCTCGACGAGACGAGCCGCGCGAAGCTCTTCGACGTCACCGCCTCACCCGACTGAAAACGGCGGTCCTGCCGCATATACGCGAGATAAGGCGCGATCAGAGTGACCTCTCGCGCGCCAAGCGCCCGCGCGGCATCTGCCGCGAAGATAAGGCGCAAGAAGCCATCATCGGGCCTTGCGAGGGTGCAGACCAGATCGACCGCCTGACCTGAAACGTCAGACAGGATACGGACGTAGGACTCGCCATCCGGAAATTGCCGGGTTTCTATGGGGCCGAGCTCCCAATGCCCGGCTGCTGCCAGATGCTGCCCAAAGGCTTCGTTGCCCGGCAGGGAAAGGATCAGTCGAGGAGCAGATCCCGGATTGTCTTGTTTTTCTGTCATCCTTCCTCGACTCTAGAATTTGCCGAAACTGGGTGATGGCTACCCCAATGATGCCGCCGGTCGCTCATTTCCGACAGGGGAATTACCACAAGACAATGGTTCAAGATTTGACCGGGATCATCCAGAGCGCGGCCAGAGCGATAATACTTAATGTCGGCGTCTGCCGAATGCTCCAGCCAGACGCCCAAGCATCCTTGGCAAGAGGACGATCAACAGCGCTCCCAGCAACCAAATCACCACGGCCGCCGGTTTCAGGATGATCCTGAGCAAAGCGACGGCTTGCTCGACCAGACCGCTGGATTTCAGGCTGTCGATCGCGACGCCGACCTCTTTGCCGACGCCTATCGCACTTCCGGCGTCCTTGCCCGCTTGCAACACGGCGCTGCCGCTGGTCGCAAGCCACGACAGGATGATATCGAGTGCGACATATCCAACATAGACAACGACCGTCCATGCAAGGAGGCCGAAGATGACGACAGCCCACGAGATCGGCGCTCGCGGCGGAGTATCATTCGAGTAACCGGACCTGGGCGCCGGGTATCGATTTGACCCAGGACCCTTTCGGAAAACACGCTCATTCCAATGGTCGTTGCCCACGTCGTCCTCACTCGTTCACTGCGGCAAACTTCTCGACGAATCAAAACGGCTGCTTCGCTTCGGCTCCCTGAAGCGCTTCGTCCTCGATCTGGATCGTCACATGTGTCAGGCCAAAGCCAGTCTTCAGCGCCTTCTGGGCTGCGGCCAGTATCGTCCGCGCTGAGGCGGTATCAGTCACGACAAGGTGGCCGCTCATCGCATCGGCGCCGGACGTGATGGTCCAGACATGGAGATCACGAACGGCAAGGACGCCCGGAATCTCGAGAAGCCTCCTTTCAAGCAAGGCTATGTCGATTTCCGGCGGCGTGCCCTCCATGAGAATATGGATCGCTTGCTTGAGCAGGATCCACGTGCGCGGGACAATGAACAGCCCGATGCCGGCGCCGATGATCGGATCGACTAGTTGCCAGCCGGTCAGAACCACCACGATTGCAGCCACAATGACGCCGAGCGAACCGAGCATGTCCGCCAGCACCTCGAAGTAGGCGCCTTTGACGTTGAGGCTCTCCGCCGAGCCGGCGGAGAGCATTTTCATGCTGATCAGGTTGACGATAAGACCGGCGACCGCGACAACCAGCATCGGACCGCCGATGATCTCCGGCGGACTGAGAAATCGCTGATAGGCCTCGTAGAGGATATATACAGTCAGAAGGAGGAGAACCACGGCGTTGGTGAGCGCCGATAACACCTCCATGCGGACATATCCAAAGGTATTCTGTGGTGTCCGCGGCCGTTCGGCGAACCGGATCGCGATCAAAGCCAATGCCAGGCCGCCAGCATCCGTGAGCATGTGGGCTGCGTCAGCGAGGAGAGCGAGGCTGCCGGTCCACAAGCCGCCAATGACCTCGACAACCATAAAAGTGGTGGTGAGGGTCAGCGCAATGTACAGCCTGCGCTTATGACGCCCCGCTGCTGTCGCGGTAGATACTGGGTCGCTCGCTGAAACCCCTGCGGCCATATAACCCTCTTGCGCCTAGCATTCAGTCGTTGGGACGGCGCGCCTCAAGCATCAGCTCTTGCTTGTACAGCCTCGGGCACGGATGCAGATTCTTTTCTACGATCACTCTCATCCCAACCGGGGCATAACGCCGCTCTCCTGAGAACGCACGAAGCCGTCAGCCTAACATGTTCACCGATCGGACGTCGGCGCGAAGACAGGATTCACTTTCCCTCAGGATTTGCTCCGGCCACCGCCGTACCGCAAGAGCGGCAAAATTTAGAGTTGGCTGGAATTGACGCATTGCACTTCGAACACGCCGCCTCGGACGATCCGAAGCGCTGGCCACAATTGGCGCAAAAACGGCTGTCCGGCGCGTTGTCAGAGCGACAGCTGGGACACACAAGCACCCGCTGTTGCGCGGGCGGCGGCGATTGATCCCAGTCCGGATTCTGCTGATTGCCCCAAGGCGCACCACGATCGGGCCCTCGGCCGTACCGGTCTCCGTGGCCGCCTCCATGATGACCGCCTCCATGGCCGCCGCCATACCTCCGGCCAAACAGACGGTCGAGAAAATGCGAACCCACAGCAACCTCCTACGAGTAAAAGTCTGCCAACATGAAATAAGGCGCCTGTCCAATCTTGACAACCGCCGAGAACCGGTCCCGCCGCCATGTGTTCGGGCTCCGCAATTGAAAGTCAATTGCAAACCCCGGGATTTTTTAGCTAGAATCTCGCATTAATTTTGTAACATTCCGCTCGCTCTGAACGAATGGAGACTTTCTGGCCGAGCGGTAGCCAATCATCGACTGGGGCGGAAGAGGCTGGGCACGGAAAATCTCTTCGTCGTGTAACAGAGTAACAGGAACCCCTGCACGAGCACTATTGTTCTGGATGTCCGTTGGCGAGTGGGAGATGACGATGAGATTTGCAGCCTTGAATTGGGTGGAAATGGGCTCCCACTTGGTCGATTTGGCTATCGCCTACATTTTGGCATTGCCGATTGGATGGGAGCGCGAAAGTCAGGAGCGCAGCGCTGGTCTACGAACCTTTCCGCTCGTCGCGATTGCCGCATGCGGTTTTGTGCTCGTCGCGATCCGCGTCTTGGGCGAGACCTCGATGGGTCAAGCTCGGATTCTCGAAGGTCTGATTACGGGAATAGGATTCATTGGCGGAGGTGCCATCCTGAAGCGCGGAGACCATACGTCCGGCACAGCCACAGCGGCCAGCTTGTGGGCAACAGGGGCGCTCGGGGGAGCTGTTGGCTACGGTCTCTATGATATTGCCCTGATCCTCAGCATTGTGACCTTCGCAACTCTCCGCTCTCTTGCCCCTCTGAAAAGCATGATCCAGCCCTCAACACCCAACGATGGCAAAAGCTAATATTTGAGGCGCGCGTCCACGCCAGAAATCGTCATTTCGACAAAATAATCAACACATTGGGCGGCGGACAGACCTCGCACTTAAATCCTTCGGCGTGCGTGCACCTCGCACGCGATGCTAGTTGGTCAAATCTGGCGCGTCTTCGCCCAGAGCGGTGGCAAGATCAATCAAATGGTCTTGCTCATCGAGCAAGATCTCGCGGATGTGCTCGGCGATAGCGAATTCGCCCAATGTTTCACACTGACGGATCCGCTCGCGATAGTTCTTGATTGTGTCGATCTCGTTCTGAAGATCTGCCCGCAATATCTTCTCCGCGCTATCGGATACTTCGATGGGTTTTGGAATCGTCGTTGGTGTAGCGCCGAGATAATCAATTTGCCGAGATATCGTCAGCGCGTGTCTAAGCTCTTCCGCGGCGTGCTTTTGTAGCTGATCCGCAATGCTCATATACTCAGCACCCTTGAGCACTTGCGAATAGACAACGTACGCGATGATCGCTTGGTATTCGCGAGCCAAGTCTTCGTTCAGCAGCGCCGCCAGCTTCTCGCGTGTAATCGAAGGTCTGTTGTCTGCCATTTACCCGCCCAATGTGCGTTATTCGGCATAGACAACGCTGCGGTGTTATTTGGGTTCCTTTCGAAATAAGCCCGGTTACAAAGATGTGCGAGAGACACCCCATGAATCGCGCGAGTTTGCCAGAAACGCTTTGATCGAGAGAGGTACAGCTAACAGGGCAGCTTTTTTTGCAGTAATCGCTGATTGCGCCTGCTTATTATTATTTTCAGCGTTACATTTCCACGCCCGTCCGAGCCAAAAGTAGAGCCTGCGGATTTGCGGATTGTCCAAGTTCGCGCGCAGCGCCACTACGATTAGAGGGTGATCAGCTCGACCAGACTTTCGATGTCTGACGATTCGCCTTCTCAAGGCACGAGCCGGCAAAGCTAATGATGCCCGTGGTGCTGCAAATGACCCCCGAAATTATGTCCACTGGAAAGGTGCCCACCTAAATGGTGACCGTAATAGCCACCTAAATGGTGACCATAATAGAGCGGCACATAGACGGGATAGGAGTACGCGGCGTACGGATAAGAGCCGATCGGGTATCCCCTGTAGCCACGATATGCGTAATGCCGATGTCGGTGGCGGTGTTTGCGGGAATGAACTTGTTGGAATAGGTCCCCTCCGATGGACGCACTCGGCGCCAGAGATTTAGGAGCGGCGCCGGGCAAAGCGCTCGCCGCATTGGAATACAAGAGGCACGCCGAGGCCGCGCTGATCCCGATTATGAGAAGTTTCCGCATCATCACCTCCTTTAGGTATCGTACAATCAAAGACTCTTGCGCAGCTCCGAAGGTACGACGCTTGACATCGCGGCTTATGCCCGACGTCAGAGACAGCAAATAAGCTTTTTTCATGCCGCCTCCGACCACAAACGAAACGAGCCACGGCAGTAAGGAAAACGGCAATCTTCGCATTGGGTTCCAACCACAATTATGCGTGGATCCCCAACAGTTCGCTCAGCCGAAGGCTGAGGGCGGCCGGGAAATCCGGGCAAGTACCGCGCGGAGCCTTGATCGCCGCCCCTCGCGGAATCTCCCTAAGCCGACTATTGCCCGCCGAACCGTTCCTACGCAGTTTGGCAGGACACGCCGAGGGGCTCTGCAATCTTTGCCGAGCTTACCTCTCGATGGCGGAGCGTGTCGACGATCTTCGCGAGATGCTCGCGATGCGCCTCTGCTGTGGCGTGGAGGGGTCCAAGGGCCGCGACGAAACGATCAGTCGGCCACGTCGCCGGATCAAAATCCCGCGGCAGTGCAGCAGTGCCGGACATGAAAAGTCGGCCCGCTTCGACGCAAGCGTCGCAAATATGGACGCCGCCCGGCCCCGCGGCCAGCTTAGCGACCTCGCGTTCCGATTTCCCGCAGAATGAACAGCATAGCTTGCGCCGCACGATGAGCCCTCCTGTCAGGACATCCCTGACTGTAAGGGATGTCCTGACAAGATCCAAGGCTCAGTCGTTCCATCACGGCTGGAATAGCCTTCGTATCTTTCGCCGACTCCCGTATCCGCCCATATTGCCCGGGCGGCTCCTCCGGTGGGGAATACGCCGAGCTGCTATTGTCTCCTGTCGCGATACGCGAGTAGCCGCAGCGCGTTGACGACGACCACGAGCGTCGAACCCTCATGCACCGCGACTGCCGCACCGATGCTGAGCCCCAGGATCGTCGCGGGCACCAGGAGCACGACTACGCCGAGGCTGATGAACACGTTCTGCAAGATGATCCCGCGGGTATGGCGGCTGAGGCCCACAGCAAAGGGCAGGTGACTGAGATCGTCGGCCATCAGCGCGACGTCCGCGGTCTCCAGAGCGACGTCGGAGCCGGCCGCGCCCATCGCGATGCCAACCGTGGCGCTCGCCATTGCCGGCGCGTCATTCACGCCGTCGCCGACCATGGCGACCTTCTGCTCGGCGCTCAGCTTCTTGATCGCCTCAACCTTGTCCTCCGGCATCAGATCGCCCCAGGCCTCGTCGAGCCCGACATCCTTGGCGATAGCGTCGGCGACCTTCTGGTGGTCGCCGGAGATCATGATCATCCGCTTGATGCCGAGCGTGTGCAGCTCGGCCAGCGCCTTGCGCGCGGCGGCGCGTGGCGTATCCATCAAGCCTATCGCACCTAGTTCCTTGTCGCCGTAGCGCACGACCATCGTGGTGCGGCCGCCGTCGCGCAGTTTCGCAATGGCGGCTACCATGGCCTCGCCCAGCGGCGCGATGCCGTCGGCGCCGAACATCTCGGCCTTGCCGATCCAGACCGGTTTGCCCTCCAGCGTTGCGGTCACCCCGCGTCCGGTGAGGCTCTTGAGATCCTGCGCCTCCGCGACGTCGCGTCCACCCAACCGCTCACGGCCGTCGCGCGCGATCGCCTCCGCAAGCGGATGGTCGCTGAGTTGCTCGACGGCCACGGCGACCCTAAGCAGTTCGTCTTCCGAAACACCCTCGGCCGGGACGATGTCGGTGATGCGCGGACGGCCCTCCGTCAGCGTGCCGGTCTTGTCGAACGCGATCGCGCTCAGCGAGCCGAGATTTTCCAGTGGGGCACCGCCTTTTACGAGAACGCCGCCCCGCGCCGCTCGCGCCACGCCCGACAGCACTGCGCTCGGCGTGGCGATCGCCAGTGCGCAGGGACTGGCCGCCACCAGCACCGCCATGGCGCGATAAAAGCTGGCGCTGAACGGCTCATCGATCACCATCCAGGCGAACAGCAGAATGACGGCGAGCGCCAGCACCGCCGGCACAAAAATGCGCTCGAACTTATCGGTGAAACGCTGGGTCGGTGATTTCTGAGTCTCGGCCTCGCTCACCATCTGCACGACCTTGGCGAGCGCGGTTTCCGTCGAAAGACGCGTCACCTCGATCTCGATCGCACCCGCGCCGTTAATGGTCCCGGCAAACACGCGCGACGACGCCTCCACGGCGTTGGGCTTGGCACGCGCCCTCGTAACGTCCTCGACCGGCCGCTTATCGACCGGGATGCTCTCGCCGGTCACCGGCGCCTGGTTGACGCTCGACTCGCCCTTGACCAAAAATCCATCGGCGGGCAGCCGCTCATTTGGACGCACGACAACCACGTCACCGACCACGAGGTCCTCTACGGGGACCTCGCGCGTCTCGCCGTCGCGGCGCACCGTGGCCGTCCGAGGAGCCAATTCGGCGAGCGCTTCAATCGCCTGCTTGGCCCGCCCCATCGCATAGTGCTCGAGCGCGTGGCCGAGGCTGAACAAGAACAACAGCAACGCGCCTTCCGCAAAGGCGCCAAGCGCCGCGGCGCCCGCCGCCGCGACCAGCATCAGCGTGTCGATCTCGAACTTCCTGAGGCGCAGATTGTCGATCGCTTCGCGCAGCGTATAGAACCCGCCGAAGAAATAGGCGGCGATATAGCAGGCGGTCGGCAGCCAGGAGGGAGCCGTTGGCAGGAGCTTCTCGATCGCGACGCCAACGCCAAGTAGAGCGCCACAGGTGAGCGAGAAGATCAGTTCGGTGTTGGGCCCGAGAAGGCCCCCATGCGCATGATCGTGATCTTTTTCGCCCCTGCCGCCCTTGTCTTCGCCGTGATCGTGGCCGGCATGATCGGGACCGGCATGATTATGGCCCCCATGCTCGTCAGCCGCCTCGTCCTTCCCGGAACGCCGCGGCTCCGGCGCAGGCGCCCGGGCGACGACCTGCTCACGCACCGTGACACCCATTTTGGCGAGCGCATCGCGGACGGCCTTCTCAGACCCCTGGCTCCGGTCAAATTCAACACGCACCACCCCGCCGGCGCTCGCTTGCGCCTCCAGTACGCCCGGCACTGTACGCAGACCATCGGCAACCGTGCGTGCCCGGCGCTGGTGGGCGATCCCTTCGACCTGCCACAGCAGATGGCCGAACCGTTCGCTGATCGTGGCACCGGCGCTCGCCGCGAGCTCGCGGATCCGCGGTAGTGGTATGATCTCCGGGTCGTAGTGCACGCAAAGCTGGGCCGGCTCGCCCGGGCCGGTGCCCCGCACGTGCACCTCCTCGACGCCCGCGCGCCCGCCGATCTCCGAGGTGAGCCGCGCGACGCAGGCATCGTCGGCGTCCGGCACGTCAGGCAGCAGGATCGGAATATCCAGACGAAGTTTTTCGGTCATCTCACACCTCTTTGCCTCAAGCCACTGACGACGATGGGAGAGCGCTGCCAGCCTGTGCTGGCCGCTTCCTCATCATTTCTCCGAGATGGAGACGGGGCTGACCGGACTGTTCTCACGATTGCATAAATGCCGCGATAGTCCAATCTTCGTATAGCCTCAATGGTAGAAACGCTTTTCGTTCTGACGCCCGCAGCGCATGCCAAGATCACCGCAATGTTCGCCGCTCCTCTTCCGGTTGAGCGGACCGGCAATCGGTCGGATCGGGCGATCCTTGGTGCAATGAATAGCTAGATTAATGTTTGTTCTCTCGGCCAGATTGTTGAGCGAGATCAACCCCTGCAAGCGCAAGATGCGATAACAATTGGCTGAGCCAACGCGGAGAAAACGGAGAACAGATGGCCTTCAAAGACTTGCTGATGGTCCTGACGACCTACCCGGATCCAACGCCGGTCGCGGAGCTTGCCCAAGGCGTCGACTTCGCCGCAGCCATCGGCGCCAAGATTTCGGCCGTTGCCTGCGAAGTTGAATTTCGAATTCCAGGAAGCGTTGTCGGTAACCTATTGAATGTTCCCGCATTGGCCGCCGCTGAGAGCAGGAAGAGTTCGACGAATGCGCTAGCGCTCTTAACCACATTCCAGCAGGCCGCTGAGAAGCGGGAGGTATTTCACGAGCGGCGATCGGAGACTTGCCTGATCTCAGAAGTTGCGGACGTATTGGTC
Source organism: Bradyrhizobium sp. Leaf396 (assembly GCF_001424605.1). Classification (NCBI taxonomy): domain Bacteria; kingdom Pseudomonadati; phylum Pseudomonadota; class Alphaproteobacteria; order Hyphomicrobiales; family Nitrobacteraceae; genus Bradyrhizobium; species Bradyrhizobium sp. Leaf396. Next base: position 35,856 of record NZ_LMQJ01000010.1, on the reverse strand, counting down.
GAACACGCACGCCTTCGCGATTTGACGATCGTCCCCGTAGGAGAGGGTGATTATGTCGATGTCGGCGATTGGTACGTTGAACAGATCGTATTCGGATCGGGACGCCCTACACTTATCACCCCGAAACCAGCCAGTCATCGCGGTGCGCTCACATTGAACACTGCGGTGGTGGCTTGGGATTTCAGCCGACCTGCAGCGAGGGCGATTGCCGACGCAATTCCGATACTGGCAATGGCCAAACGGGTGTACGTCGTGACGGTCACCGGCGACAAGGCAATCAATACCAGGCGTTCTGGCGCAGAACTCGCAAAGCATCTGGCGATTCATGGTGTCGAGGTCACATTGGATACGACCAATGCCGCCGGTCGAAGCATCGGCGACACACTCGATTCGTATGTTGCCTCACGCGAGGCCGACCTTCTCGTTATGGGAGCATACGGACACTCTCGCATTCGAGATTTCATCCTCGGCGGGGCAACAAAAAGCATGCTCGCGCGGCCGCCGCTTCCGATCTTTCTGTCGCATTGATTGCGAGCACGAACGGCTTTCTCAGGGCTGCGCGATGATACGCCTGCAAACCGACATACAAGTGCCCGGCTTGAACAGCCGTGAAGTGACCGACTTCATGCTGAACTGCGACGACGCCAGCTATCAAGCCTGGTGGCCCGGGGTTCACTTGCGATTTCACACTGTGCGCAAGGTCGCAGGCGATGTCGGCAACCTGATTTACATGGATGAATATGTCGGTCGTTTCCGCCTGAAATTCCATGCGGTTGTGACCGCCTCGATTCCAGGCAAGGAGATCACCTGGCAGTTCGTCAGGGGCGTGCGGCTCCCCGGAAGACTCATCCTGGGCCTCGAAGACGAAGCGGACGGCGTGGCGATCTCTCACGTGGTCGAGGCCGGATTTCGCGGTCCGGGCCGCATATTCGATGCGGTCTTGCGCTTTTGGTTCACGCCCGAATTCGCGGATGCGCTGGACGAGCACGTGCGCACCGAATTTCCGAAGCTACGGGACTTGCTGCGTTCGCGGGGCTCTGGGGCCGCCAAGGCGTAGCGCAAAGGCGATCCGCCGCTTTTTGCGTTCGTGCGTCGGCTGGGCCTTGGATGGTGTTTGCTCTGCTTTTTTATCGTCCACGGGATCGCAAGGACTTCCGGAACCGCCACAGCGACAGCAGGAAGAAGGCAAGGCCGATCGCGAATAGGTTTAGCAATTGAGGCCAGACCGCACCGAGTCCCGCGCCCCGGAACAGGATCGACTGCGACAGGGACACGAAATGCGTGTCGGGCGCGGCCATCATGACCGCGCGGACAGCACTTGGCATGCTCTCCGCGGGCGTCAATCCGCCGGCGAGGACCTGCAGCGGAAACAGCACCATCAGCAGCAGCAGGCCAAACTGGGGCATGGATCCCGCGATCGTCGCAAGGAGGATGCCCAGCGACGCGGTCGCAAATAGCTGGAAGACCAGGCCCAGCATGAGCAGCCACAGCGAGCCGGCAACCGGAATCGCAAGCCAAGTCTGTACCACGACGGTGAGCGCGAACAGAGCTGCCAAGAACACCGCGAGCGCCACCGGCCAGATCTTTGCCAGCATGATCTCGATCGGCGTCACCGGCATGACCAGGAGATGCTCGATCGTGCCGCGCTCACGCTCGCGAATGAGCGCCGCGCCGGCCAGAATGACCGACAGGAGCGAGACGTTGTTGATGACTTCCATCATCGCGCTGAACCAGCCGGCATTGAGCTCGGGGTTGAAACGCGCGCGCAACACCAAATCGACCGGCGCCGCTTCTGCCGCACGATAGTGCCGTGCGAATTCGGTGACCTCGGCCGAAACGATCGCCCGCACATAGCCGGCGCCGGTGAACGCCTGAGTCATGCGGGTCGCGTCGACGTTGAACTGGATCGCCGGCTCGCTGCCGGCCAAAACGTCGCGTTCGAAATTGGGCGGGATCACGAGCGCGAAAGTGTCGATGCCTGCATCCATGCGCTGGTTCATTTCGGGGAGCGAAATGACCTTGGGGGCGCTGAAATAGGGACGATAAAAGGCCGACGCGATCCGCGCCGACAGCGACGAGACGTCCTCGTCGACGATCGAGATCGGCGCGTTGTTGAGATAGAGCGGAACCGCCGTCGCCGCGACGTAGATCTGCAAGGAGAAGGCGTAGGCAATCAGTGCCAGCAGAGCGGGATTGCGAACGAGGCTCCATAACTCCTTGACGCCCAGCCGCCAGATGTTCGAGGCACGCATGGCTCAGCGCGCCTGCTTCTTGAGAAAAAGCACGCTCAGGCCGATCAGGACCGGACCCGCGGCCAAAAGCGGCACCAGGGATGACCGGAGTTCGGCAAACCCCAGCGCCTTGGAGAAGGCGCCGCGCGCGATGGTGACGAAGTGGGTCGCCGGGTTGACCGCGCCGATGAGGACGGCCGAACCTTCCATGGAGGCGACCGGATCGATCATGCCGGAATACTTGACCGCCAGCAGCATGGTCGCGAGCGTGGTGAGGAAGATCGCCGCGATCTGGCTGTTCATAAAACTCGAGATGAACAGTCCGAGCGCGGTCGTCGCGATGACATAGAACAGCCCGCCGGCGATGAAGGCGGCAAGGTTTCCGGTGAAGGGAACGCCTTGCACGAAGATGCCGAACGCCGTCAGCGTGACGAGATTCATCATCGCCAGGCCGACATAGGGCAATTGCTTGCCGAGCAGAAATTCCAGCCGGGAGACGGGCGTGACGTAGAAATTGACGATCGAGCCGAGGTCTTTCTCCCGGACGATGCTGAGCGTCGCGAGCATCGCGGGAATGAGCAGGAGAAGCATGGCGATGACCGCCGGCACAATGGCCTTGCGGCTCTCCACGTTCGGATTGTAGCGGAAGCGGGTTTCAAGCTGGAAGTCGCCCGCCAGCGCCCGGGGACCGAGCTTCTCGCGCATCGCCTGCGCCATCCAGTTGGCATGGACGCCTTCGACATAGGCGCGCGCGGTCTCGGCGCGCGACGGCATGGCGCCGTCGATCCACGCGCCGATCTGCACCGGACGGCCACGCTCCGCGTCGCGCGCAAAGCCCGGCGGAATCTCGATGGCAAGGCTGAGCTCGCCGCTGCGCATGCGGCGATCCAGGTCCGCGTAATCGGCGATGGGCGGACGTTCCGTGAAATAGCGCGAGCCCGCGATATCGAGATCATAGCTCCGGCTGATCGTGGTCTGATCGTGGTCAAGAACCGCATAAGGCAGGTTCTCGACGTCCATGCTGAACCCGTACCCGATCACGAAAAGCAGAAGAAGGCTGCCGATGAAGGCGAAGGAGGCGCGGATCGGATCACGACGCAGTTCAAGAGTCTCGCGTCGGGCGTAGCTCATCATGCGCCGGACGTCGAAGAAACGCCGCGTGCTCGCATTGGGATTCGCGCCGGCATGCGACCGAGCAGCGTCGGACGTCGCCGGTGCGGTGACAGCCTGGCCGCCGCCCGCTTCCTGCAAGTGGCCGATGACGGCTTCTTCGAGATTTGCCGCGCCACGCGCTTCCACGATCGCGGCAGGCGTATCGCTGACGAGCACCTTGCCCGCATGCATCAGGGAGATGCGATCGCAGCGTTCCGCCTCGTTCATGAAATGTGTGGAGATGAAGATGGTGACGCCGTCCTGGCGCGACAGATCGACGAAGCTCTGCCACAGCGCATCGCGCGCGACCGGATCGACGCCCGAGGTCGGCTCGTCGAGGATCAATATTTCCGGGGCATGGATCGTCGCCACGGCCAGCGAGAGCCGCTGCGTGACGCCGAGCGGCAAGGCATCCGGCAGGCCGTCCATGATCTCGGTTAAGTCGAAACGCGTCGCCATCGCGTCGACGCGGGACGGGATGTCGGCAGCAGGCAATTCGAATAGCTGGGCGTGCAGTTCCAGATTTTGCCGCACGGTGAGTTCGGAATAGAGCGAGAAGAACTGCGACATGTAGCCGACGCGCCGGCGCGTCCCGAGATCTTGCGGATCGAGTTCACGACCGAACAACCGGGCCGTGCCGCCGCTCGCGGGCAGCAGGCCGGCCAGCATCTTCATGGTGGTAGTCTTGCCGCAACCGTTCGAGCCGAGAAACCCGAAAATCTCCCCGCGCGGAATGCGAAAACTGACATGGTCGACAGCGGTGAAGTCTCCGAACCGGGCGGTGAGACCCTCGGCCTCAATCGCCGGCTCCTTGCCGTTGTCCTCTGGCCGCGGCGGAATCACCACCGCGCGATGCTGCTTACGCCTCTCGTCCGGCATCAACGCGATGAAGGCGGCGTCCAGCGACGACGTCCGGGTCTGGGCCTGAAGCTCGGCGGGGCTGCCGGCGGCGAGCACGCGCCCGGCATCCATGGCCACCAGCCAGTCGAACCCGGCCGCCTCCGCCATATAAGCCGTCGCGACGATCACGCTCATTTCCAGCCGCTCGGCCCTGATGCCGGCGATCAGATCCCAGAACTGGCGACGCGCCAGCGGATCGACGCCGGTGGTCGGCTCGTCGAGGATCAGAAGGTCGGGATCGTGGATCAGCGCGCAGCAGAGGCCCAGCTTCTGCTTCATGCCGCCGGAGAGCTTGCCGACGGCTCTGTCCCGAAACGGACCGAGGCCGGTGCTGACGAGCAGGTCATGGATGCGCCGCTCGCGCTCCGCCTTGGCGTGCCCGAACAGTCGCCCGAAGAAGTCAATGTTCTCGAACACTGAAAGCGTCGGATAAAGGTTCTTGCCGAGTCCCTGCGGCATATAGGCGATGCGAGGACCAACCCCGTTGCGCTCGCGCGCGCTGGACATATTCGCGCCGAGCGCCTCGACATAACCCTGCTGCACCTTGCGGGCGCCGGCGATCAGCGACAGCAATGTCGATTTGCCGACGCCGTCAGGCCCAATCAGGCCAAGCATGCGCCCGGTCGGAAAGTCGAGCGTGATATCGTCGAGCGCGCGCTTCTTTTTGAAGACATGGCTGACTCCTCGCAGCCGAGCAGCAAGCACAGCCGGCTCTAACGTGCGCTGTTCCTGCTCATGCGAGATCATTCCAACACTCTTTGCGGAAGGGTCTCCGGCCATTGCGCCGCCGGATTGAGCTTCACATACGCCACTCCCGGCAAGCCCGGCTTGACGTACTCGGAATATTTCTTGAGCAAGTCGCGTGCGATCCGCACGCGGACACGGAACATCAGGCCTTGCCGTTGTTCCGCTGTCTCGACCGTCTTCGGCGTGAACTGCGCGATGTCGGACAGGAAGGACACCGTCGCGGGTATCGCCACGTCCGGCGCCGTATCAAGCACGATGCGAGCCTCCGCACCGAGCGAGAGGCGGCCGGCCTGGGCGGTCGGCAGGAAGAAGGTCATGTAGACGTCGTTGAGGTCGATCAGGTTGAGCACCCGGCCGCCAGCGGCGATCACTTCGCCCGGCTGCGCCACGCGGTATTGCACCCGTCCATCGCGTGGAGACCGAAGGGCACTGTCGTTGACGTCGACCTGAATACGCTCGATCGTGGCTTCGGCCGCTTCGATGTTGGCTTCGGCATCGACGATCTTAGCCCGCGCCGAAGCGATGCTCGCCTCGGCTGCAGCGACTTGCGCACGCGCGGCGTCACGTGCGGCCGTCGCTCCTTCCCTCCGGGCTCGGTCGTCATCGAGCGTCTGAAGCGACACGGCATTGCGTTCCGCCAACTGCTCCGACCGCTCCAGCCGGCGTTGCGCGGCGTCGAGCTCGGTCGCCCGCTGTGCGAGAACCGCCTGCGCCGCGGAGCGCTCGGCTTCGCGCTGTGAAACTCCGCTCTGCGCCGCCTGCTTGGCAATCTGGCTTCGCTGCAGAAGGGCGCGTGCCTCCCGCAACTGGGCCTGGAGCGGAAGCGTATCCATGTGAACGAGTATCTGTCCGGAAGTGACGACATCGCCTTCCTGAACGAGGATTTCCCTGATCCTCCCCGACGAACGGGCCGCGATGTCGATCGCGACCGCCTCCATGCGACCGTTCCCGCTCGCAATTCCGGCCGGCAATTCGCTCTTGGTCAGCTGCTGCGTCAGATACCAACCGCCGACGCCTGCTGCGACGGCGATGGCAATCCAGAGCCACGGCTTTCCTGTGAACATCTTGCTCATTCCGGCCATTTCTTCCTGGCCTGATCGGTGAACGGCCTCATGAAGGATCTTTCCTAATGACCTGGAGTGTGTGAAGGGCGATCATGCGCTCTTCATCGGTGGGTATGACGAGGATTGCTACGGGGCTGTCGGGCGTCGATATCCGCAGAGCGCTGTCGCGATTGGTCGCCTCGTCGATCCGAAGGCCAGCCCAAGCGAGCCGGCCGCAGATCCGGTGGCGCACATCGGCGTGGTTCTCGCCGATGCCGGCGGTGAACACGAAGGCGTCGAGTCCGCTGAGCGAGGCGATGAGGCCGCCCGCCTCACGCGCTGCCCTCCAGCAGAAAAGTTCGATCGCTTCCTCGGCCTCGGGGCCGCCACTAGCCGATAATGTGCGCATGTCACTGGAGATTCCAGACACGCCCAGCAGCCCCGACTTCCGGTAGAGGAGATCCTCGATATCCGCCGGAGACATTCCGAGCTGCGTCTGCAAATGAAGCACAACGCCGGGATCGATGGCGCCACAGCGTGTTCCCATCATCAGTCCGTCGAGCGCGGTGAAGCCCATGGTGGAGTCGATGCTTTTGCCGGCGTGCATGGCGCACAGGCTGGCGCCATTGCCGAGATGCGCCGCGATCACCCGGCCGGCAGCAAGCACGGGATCGATCTCACTCAGACGCCGGGCGATATACTCGTAGGACAGACCATGGAATCCGTACCGCCGGACGCCCTGCTCATGGAAAGCGCGCGGGAGGGGCAAGCGCGCGGCGACCGCCGGCTTGTCGTGGTGGAACGCTGTATCGAAGCACGCCACCTGCAGCAATTTCGGCCGGAGCTGTGCGATCGCCCGGATGGCGGCGAGATTGTGCGGCTGGTGCAGCGGCGCGAGCGGGTTGAGCTTTTCCAGTGCATCAAGGACTGCGTCGTCGACGAGACGCGGTGCGGCGAACTCGGTCCCGCCGTGCACGACACGGTGGCCAATCGCGATCACCTCGCGGTCGCCCAGATGTTCCGCCGCCCAGGCGGAGATGTCCTTGAGCAGTTCGGCGTGGGTCAGCGATGCGCCGTCCGGCCAGACACGCTCCAGCAGGATATCGCCGTCGGCCGAGCGAACCCGGAGGCTGGGCGCGATGCCGATTCGCTCGACCTTGCCGCCGGCCGACAGCGCGGGGTTGTTGGCTCCGTCGAGCGTGAACAGTGCAAACTTGATGCTCGATGAGCCGGAATTGAGACTGATGATGGCTTTCATGCGCTGGCCGGCAATCCTGGGGCCGCCTTGGTCGCCGTGCGCGCCATCAGCACGGCGACCGCGCAGGAGGCCAGACGCGTACGCAGGCTGTCGGCGCGGCTGGTGAGGATGATGGGGACCCGCGCCCCCAGCACAATGCCGGCAGCATCCGCATCGCCGAGAAAGGTCAGCTGCTTCGCGAGCATGTTCCCAGCCTCGAGATTAGGCACGACAAGAATGTCGGCCCGGCCGGCGACGGGAGAGACGATACCCTTCTCCTTTGCGGCTGCCGCGCTGATCGCGTTGTCGAAGGCGAGCGGGCCATCGAGAATGCCACCGGTGATCTGCCCGCGATCCGCCATCTTGCAGAGCGCGGCTGCGTCCAGGGTCGACTCCATCGCTGGATTGATGGTCTCGACGGCGGAGAGAATGGCCACTTTCGGCTCCTCCACGCCGAGCACATGGGCAAGGTCGATGGCGTTTCGAATGATGTCGGCCTTTTCCTCCAGCGTCGGAGCGATGTTGATCGCGGCGTCGGTGATGATAAGCGATACCGGATGGTCCGGCACGTCCATCACATAGGCATGACTGATCCTGCGTTCGGTGCGAAGACCGGTGGCGGTAGCGATCACCGCGCCCATCAGCTCATCGGTATGAAGCGATCCCTTCATCAGCAGCCGTGCTTCGCCGGCGCGCACCAGCGCGACCGCCTTCTCCGCCGCGTCGTGGCTGTGGGCTGCCAGCACGATGCGCAGCGCAGCGATGTCTTTGCCGGCCTCTTCCGCAGCCTTCCTGATCTTCGCGTCAGGCCCGACCAGGATCGGCGTGATCAGGCCGGCCTCCGCCGCCTCCACCGCAGCCGTGATGGCCGCGGCGCTGCACGGGTGCGCGACGGCGGTCACCACCGCTTCGCCCCCCGTCGTCTTCTCCATCAGAAGGCGATAGCCACGATGCTCGGCCAGATGGACATCCGGCAGCACGATGCGGGGACGACGCACCTTGTCCTTCGGCGCCCTCACCTCCGCGCGCCCGGAGATCACTTCGTCGCCGTTCTGGTTGACGCAGCGGCAGTCCAACACGATGACGCTTTGCTCGGCCCGTTTCTCGGCCACGGTCACGCTCGCGGTGATCGCGTCTCCCAAGCCCACCGGCCGGATGAAGCGCAGCGACTGGCTGAGATAGACAGCGCCAGCCCCCGGCAGTTCGGTGCCGAGCACCGCGGATATCAGGCCGCCGCCCCACATGCCATGGGCGATCACGCGGCGGAATATGTCAGTCGCCGCGAAGTCGGCGTCGAGATGGGCCGGATTGACATCGCCGGAGACGAGCGCGAACAGCTTGATATCCTCCTCGCGGAGCGTCCGGGTCATGCTGGCTGTGTCGCCGACCCGGATTTCATCGAATGTCCGGTTCTCGATCATCCCATCATCGGCCATCGCTCAACGCTCCAGCACATAGAGGCCGGGCGCGTCGGCGATGATCGGATGGTTCTTGTCGGGCGCGCCCATCGGCGGCGGCGCTACGGCGGCGCCGGAATGACGCTTGAGCCAGTCGCCCCAGGCCGGCCACCAGCTTCCTTCGAAGCGTTGCGCCCTGACGAGCCATTCATCGGGATCGAGCGCCGGCCCGTCCGCTTCGCGGCGAAGCAGGCGGTAGGAACGCCGCGGCCGGCCCGGCTCCGACACGATGCCGGCGTTGTGGCCGCCGCTGGTCAACACGAACTCGATTTCGCCACAGGTCAGGCGATGGATCTTGTGGACCGATCGCCAGGGCGCGACGTGATCGCGTTCCGTGCCAACGACGAACATCGGCTTGCGCATCGCGGAGAGGCTTATCACGCGCCCGTCGACCTTGTAGCGGCCCTCAGCCAGATCGTCCTCGAGGAACAGTTGCCGCAGATACTGGCTGTGCATCGCATAGGGCATCCGCGTGCCGTCGGCGTTCCAGGCCATCAGGTCGGTCATCGGCTCCCGCTCGCCCATCAGATAGGTGGTGAGCACGCGCGACCAGACGAGATCGTTGGAGCGCAGGATCTGGAACGCGCCGCCCATCTGGTTGCTGTCCAGATAGCCCCGGCTCCACATCATGCTTTCCAGGAGGTTCAATTGTCCCTGATCGATGAACAGGCCCAACTCGCCGGGTTCACAGAATTCGGTCTGGGCGGCGAGCAGGGTCACGCTGGCGAGCCGATCGTCACCATCGCGCGCCATCGCCGCGGCGGCGATCGATAGCAGCGTCCCACCCAGGCAATAGCCCACCGAATGGATGGACGCGGTACCGGTGATCGCGCCGATGGCGTCGAGCGCGGCCATCGGCCCGAGCCGGCGATAGTCCTCCATGTCGAGGTCGCGGTCGGCGCTGCCCGGATTGCGCCACGAGATCATGAAGACCGTGAAACCCTGTGCGGTTAGCCAGTTGACCAGCGAGTTCGCGGGCGAAAGGTCGAGGATGTAGTATTTCATGATCCAGGCCGGGACGATCAGCACCGGCTCAGGCCGGACCGTATCGGTCGTCGGCCCATACTGGATCAGTTCCATCAGACGGTTGCGGTAGACGACTTTGCCCTTGGCCGTTGCGACGGTTTCTCCGACCCGAAATGCTTCCGTTCCAATCGGCGGCTGATCGCGGACCAGCCGCCCCATGTCCTCCATGAAGTTACGCATCCCGTCGATCAAGCATTGCCCGCCTGTCTCCAGGATGCGCCGCTGGAGGACCGGATTGGTGGCGAGAAAGTTTGTGGGCGCCGCCATGTCCAGCCATTGCCGCACGGTGAACGCCACCATGTCCTCATGATGTTTGGTAACGCCCGCGACACCGGTCGTCGCCGCGTGCCAGAATTGCTGGTTCAGCAAGAAGGCTTGCGAGATGAGATTGAACGGCGGTGCGGTCCAGGCCGCGTCGGCAAAGCGGCGGTCTTGCGGCAGCGGCTCGATCGCACGCTCGGCGTCCTTCTTCGTCGCGCTCCGCGCGGCGTAGTCGGCCAAACGGAGGCATTTGCGCATTGCTTTCGCGCCGAGCTGCAACTGCTTGCCCGGCGAAGCGGCGAGATGCAGGCCCCAGTCGGAGAAAGCCTGCGCCAATGTCGCGGGAGAAAGCCCGAAGGTCGTTTGCGCGAGGACCGCTGCCGCCGCCCGATCCAGCATCTCTGACAATCCGTCCAACGGATCGGGCCGCGTCTGTGGGTTGATCTCCGGCATTCGTGTTCTTCCTTACAATTCTACAAGCTGAGCCAGAGAATATAGAGATCGACGCAAATCGGGGGCAGCGGCAACCGAGAGCAGCGTGCCTCGACCTTGGCATTAGCGCAGAGACAAAAGACGATTTGTCATAATACCATCTAGAATCTGTCCTACGAATCATTCTGGTTCGTGCACCTTCCGAATGCGGTTAGCCTGCCGCTCGAGGACAACACAACAAGAGCACGATAAGCGGGTTGGCTTGATCTCGCTCAATGTCGACTGGTCCATTTTGGATTAACAGAGTAATAGACGCTGGTTTGACATGTGTCTCAGAAGAGGAGGCTGCCAATGACTTATCCGTTGGAGCAGATGATCGGCATTTCGCATGCCAACACACAGTTGGTGCGGAAGCTTGCTGATATAGGCTACTCTAATTGGGAAGAGCACGTCCGGATGGGCGGCCGGTTCACGAGCGCGTTTGCCGATCAATTTAAGGGCCTGACACCCGGCACAATACCAACGCTAAAGAGCGAGACGGTTTCGGGCCTCTTTGATGATTTTGTACAAAAACGCACGGCGGCCTTTGCCGACACGAAGGCGGCCTGGGATGAGTGGCGATCTTGCTGCGCCGAGGTCATGTCAAAACCCACCGGCGTCGAAAGATCCGGTTGACAAGATGCCGCAGTAGTTCGTCCTAAACTCAGCACCGGCAAATCGGACAAGATTCGCCGTTCGCGATTGGCACATCGCCCGTCAATCGTATAGCGGTTTTGACACTCGTTTGCGACCGAGTTCTCCGGGCGCTCGATCTCGGCCGGCAGACCGTCACTCTCTTTTATCCATTGCGGTATTCCCGCTTCTCCAGGCGAATTACGGAACGCGCGTCGCATCAGTAATGATCCATCGACGCTTGCAGTCCAGAATGAAAGCCGGGAAGACTTGCTAGGATTACCAATGACACGCGCTGACCCTCTTGCCGCCGTTCACCGCGACGTTCAAACCTCGGCGCAGGCCGTGCGCGATGACGACCTTGTCCCAAAGGGTGCTTTCGGCAGATCGTTGTGACGCCGGCAAGGGCGAGATTCTCCACGTCGTCCGCTACGCAAGGTCGGTCGTCGCGAAATGATTCGGATCGAGCGCCGGCTTCGTACCAGACTCGCGCCGGACGGCCGGTCGCACATAGGCGCCACCGCGTGAGTGATCGCTCATCGTGGTCGACCGCAATGGCCAATGCCGTGCAGTGTTGGCGACCGATACCGCCGCGCCGGTGGCGGCGCTGGTAAAGGAGTTGATCATCCACAATGCAGAACCCGAAGCGGACGCGCTCAATCGCCTTGCGCTTTGGGACCTGCGATATGCGTCGATCACCGCAGCAGATCCGCACGTGGGCATTGTCATCGATGGATCGGGCACGACGCATCTGCACTGCGGCGAAGACGCGGTGCTTGCTGAGATCATGCAACGGCTGAACCAAAAATGGCAGCCTCCATTTTGGTATTTTGAGCTCCCTCGTTATCGACCTGTCCGCTTCTCTTTATGCAAAAAGGTTTGCGAAGATCAGGGCTACAGCCGAAGCTGCCGCGACTGGCGGAACCCAGCGAGCAACGGCAAAAGCGCGTTCGCCAGTAGGTCGAGTGTTCTGAATGCGCCAAAGCGCCAGATCGACGAGCACGAAAATGCCAAGCGTCAGCGTGTTGGCAAAGCCGACTAGCTGTTTGAACGGGATCAACACAGATGCAGCCAGCACGATGGCGCCGGCCAGCGCGGTGGCCACGATCGGCGTGCGGGTTCGCGGATTGACCTGCTCAAGAAACGCAGGAAGCTGGCGCCGACGCGCCATACCATAGAATAGGCGGGCCAGCATCATAATCTCGACCAGGACGCCGTTGGCTATGGCGAGCGACCCAACCGCTGCAAAAAGCGATGCGTGCGATCCCTGGAACAGGCCGATCAATGGACTTTCACCACCGCGATCTGCGAGGACAAGTGCTGCAGACACAGCGATATAGAGCAGCGTACTGACGACAATCGCACCGACGATCGCATATGGAATCGTGCGGCGCGGTTCTTTGGCCTCTTCGGCCATGTTGACCAGGCTTTCGAATCCGATGAAGGCAAAGAACGCGATGAAAGAGCCCCCGACGACACCCTGCCATCCGGCAACGCTGGATGGCAGCATACCTTCGACATTCAAGTCGGGCGCGGTCAGAAATCCCACCCACGTGGCTACGGCGATGCCCAGAATTTCGAGCACGCCGATCGCAGCGGACAGGCTGGCGCTTTCCCGCACACCGAGCATCGCGAGCATCGTGAAGCCTACCACCAGCAGCGTGGTCAACGCCGTGGCAGACAACCCGATGAGCTTGGAAAGATAGGAAACGGAGCCGCTTGCGATTGAGGCCGCTGCAATTGCAATCGCGACCGTCAACGCCAGCGCCGTCAACTGCGCCAGTCGGTTGGAGCCGAAGCCGTGCATGACGTAGGCTGCCGCGCCCGACGCCTCGGGGAACCGGCTTGCGAGTTCCGCGTAGCAAAGGCCGGTTAGTCCGGCAACTATTCCTGCAAGCAAAAAAGAGAGTGGCGTCGCATCGCCAGCCCGGTCGATAACCGACGCAATTGCGACATAGATTCCAGCCCCGACGATAACCGCGAGTCCATAGAAGAGCAACGTTAAAAGCGTAAGCGAGCGTCTCAGGGAAAGATGCGTGCCCGCTGGCCCAATCGCTGACGAATTCATTGTCAATCCACACTGTGAGCGACCATCTCTACGGCGGCCTGACATTGCCGCCGCACGCACGTGCGGAGCACGTGTGTTGATTACCGCCGCTCTTGCTTTAAGACGCAGGCTCTCCCGGGTGGCGCCATAGTCTGATCTCTGCAACCGTTACGCATCCGTGGAAGCATGGGCCGGATACAAGAATTAGATAAGCTACATGCGTGGTGCTGCCGCCGCCCTAATAGACCTCAATGGGACATAAACCAGGATATCTCTGCATTCTTGAGCATACTTGCGGTCACCCCGCCAAGAACGCGCTCAGTCAATGGGCCACGGCTATAGGCGCCTGTAACGATGAGTTGTGCGCCTTCGTGCTGCGCTTCCTTAAGCAGACTCAAACACACGTCCCCCGTCGTGTCCGATATATGCCAAGGACGCGCCTTGACCGCATGCAGTTGCAGATGCGCCGTAACCGCCTCGAGCCGTTCTGCTGCAAGCTCATCACCAACTCCGATGACTGCGACACTGTCCGCGCGCTTAAGTATGGGTAGGGCGTCATGGACAGCGCGGCAGGCGTGTGGTGAGTCTTTCCACGCCACCACAACGTTTGAGAAGCCAGGGTTTCGCGGCGCTCGTCCCAAGCGAAGAACCGGAGCCCCGGAGCCAAGGGCGACGTGAGCCGGGTTCGCCAATACACAAGCTTCTTCCTCAGCCGAATCGGTGATCAGCAGGTCTGCGGTCAAGAGGCGCGCTTGCATCGCAAGGGTCGGCTCGCCTATCCCGGATTGCCAGCCCGTTTCCTCATTCTTTGCAAACACCTCATCAAACACGCTTCGGCTCGCTTTAAGCGCACGTTCCATCAGTATGGTCTGCTCTTGATCTCGGAATGTATTATGAACCAAAACATCTCCGATCGAGGTTCGCGGCCAAGCATAAGATGCTGCTGACAACTTGGCGCTAAACATCTTAGTCATGTCACGGGCAAATTCTAACGTTCGATGCAGGTCGGCCCGCGGACTAGCATCAACGACTATGTCACGATAATTAGTCATATTCAGCACTCCTTCAGTGTCGGCTCCAGTCTACGCCCGTAGCCGCTCAGATTGGTCATGGCTTCCAAGCGTAGCTGCAAAAGCCCGAGCCGACGATAGCCTTTATTTCATCGTCGATATCGCAGCCTTGCCGGTGCGACGTTCGTGATCACGTGACATTCCTCTCTGACTGAATCAACAGACGATAATTTTTTTGCTATCCTGGACGTTAGATGCATTGATCTGCGTCAAGTCTGCTTAGCCGATCGGCGCCAATAGCTCGTACCTTTCGGTAGTCGATTTCGTATCACGCATCTGCTCAGATCTTGAGTATCAGCCCGGTGTTCGGATTTGCTCGACAGGACTGGGCCGTCGCGGCCGATACAAAAATTAGAGAAGCTACATGCGTGGTGCTGCCGCCTTTCTCGGAAAACAACACTCTCTCAGATTTAAGAAGGGGTTCATGGCGAAAAGCAGCGTGGCGGAGTTGGAGGCCCGTCGTCGCCGCTGCGCAGTGCGGTTCTATGCAAGAGCGATTGCCGGAGTCCCGCTGCGTGCCGTCTCCAGCGAACGCGGCCAGCCTCACTTCGCCAACCGGACGACACGGTTGTAGAGCGTCTTCTTCGGCCCGGAGACATCCGCGCAATCCGCTCAGCGCGCGCCACAGCGCAAGGCGTGTACGATTCCGCTCAACACCTGTCGCATCAACATGCTTCATCCCAAGGACATCTGTCGGCAACAACAGCTCGACCCGAGCCCATTTCGGATCCGAAAGCCAGAACAATCAGAGGTCCCATTGCCTCCCAAATCAGAGGCAATGAATCACGATCAACACCACTGGGAATTCCGGCTCTCGGATATGCAGGGCTCGGGCCCGCGGACTTTTCTGGTCGCGGGGCGCATAGCGGCTGGCGACAGCGTTGGCGATTGGCCGAAGGGAGCGTCATTCGCATCCTGTCGGAAGCATCCTTGCCGGTGGTATGTGACGGCGCCGTCATGCAGGAAGACGTGGCGCGCCGACGCAGAACGGCGCTATCATCCTCTCGCGTGGGTATGGTCGAACTCGACGCGCACAAGCATGCCCGCGCTCGCTTCCGCTACCAGTACGCCCGGCAGCGCACGTAGACGATCGGCGACCACCAACCTCCGACTTGAGCCGCGCGATGCAGGCGTCATCGGCGTCCGGCACACCAGGCAGCAGGATCGGTATGTCCAGACGAAGTTTTCAGTCCCTGCGCGTCCTTGTGGAACTC
Organism: Bradyrhizobium sp. Leaf396; assembly: GCF_001424605.1. Lineage (NCBI taxonomy): Bacteria > Pseudomonadati > Pseudomonadota > Alphaproteobacteria > Hyphomicrobiales > Nitrobacteraceae > Bradyrhizobium > Bradyrhizobium sp. Leaf396. The sequence goes on along the minus strand of NZ_LMQJ01000010.1, from coordinate 20,367 downwards.
CAGAAGTTGCCCCAACTCAAGGCCGCATCATCAATGGCAGCGGTCCGTGATCTCTGCACCACAATTCGCGCTTGGAGAATGCTCCTCGACACTGCGCGATGTTCCTGGCATCGAGCGGAACCGCTATAGCTCACGACGGCATGCCAAAGTAGTTGGCAGATGTTACAATGTTCCTGATCGACGTCCGATACTCTGTCGTGTAATGGTAGCTTTGAAACTGATGAAGTGCTTATTTTGCGAAATCGAGGCACAATTTTCGAGACGTGCTGCCCGCGCATTCGACGTGCGTTTGTTGTCGTATTCTTGATCGCAGCTTACCTTTTGTCAGGTCCCCTGCATACGTTTTATGATGACGATGTGGTCAATTCGCCTGGCTCTGGCTTCGTGACAGTGGGTTCTTTTGATGAGGACTCCGGGCAGTCCGGCAAGACCGTTATCGTCAGTCGGCATTGTCATGGCTGCTTCTCTGCATCGATCCCGAATCCCCTTTTAGCAGCCTCCATGTTCACCCGGCCGATGCCAGCGAATTGGCCGTATTGGACAATCCTTACGTCGGGGCTGTTCCGGGGCGTCGACCTACCGCCGCCAAAATCTCTATCCTGAATTGACCGGCCGGCGCACTTGCGCCCAAATTCCGTCATTCGTCAGGTAGGTTCTCATGTTCTTGAAGATCGGCATGCGCCTTGCATGCGCGATTGCGTTGCTCGCGAGCCCCGCGCTGGTGAGTCTGTCGCATTCGCAACCGCTCACGTTGCGGACCGCGCTTTCCCGAGCGCTTTTGGCAAGTCCTCGTCTGACGGCCGCTGAACGCGATGTTGGCATAGCAACTGGCCAGCGCATCCAAGCGGGCGTGCTGATTAATCCTGAAGTGTCATACGAGCAGGACAATTCTTTTGGATCAGGGCCTTACCGTGGGACGAAATCCGCCGAGAGCACCTTGCAGATCAGTCAGCTTTTCGAGCTGTTCGGTAAGCGCGCAGCACGGATTGCTGCGGGCCGGGCGGGCGTCGAAAATGCTGCGATCCAAAGACAGGCTGTCCGGCTGGAGGTGCTCTCAGAGACTGCCATCGCTTTCCTAACCATCCTTGGACTGCAGCATCGGATCGCGATCCTCGACGAACAGGTGGTAGCACTCAATCGGCTGACCCCCCTTTTGCAACGTCGGCTTGATGCAGGGGCCTCATCGCCGGCCGAGACTGGGCGCGCCGAAGTCGCGGCAGCCCTTGTGAAGGTCGAGCGCGAGCGGGCTGCCGCATTGCTCGACAGTGCGCGGCGCGAGTTGGCTGTGCTGATGGGCGATACCTTCCCGAAATTCAGGGCTGTATCGGGCCGGCTGGAGGCGACGGGGCGGCCGCCCAGTTTCCAGACAGTCGTCAAAGCCATCGACGCCAATCCGCAGTTGGTCCGGTGGACGGCCGTTTACGCGCAGCGCAATGCGGAACTCCTCATAGCTCGGCTGAAACCCTATCCGGATGTGCGAGTAGCCGCCGGATGGCGCCACTATAACGATACGAACGATAACGCCGTCCGCCTTACCCTTTCCGTGCCGATCCCGCTCTTCGACCAGAACCAAGGCAATATTCTTTCCGCACAAGAGAACCTCGCGAAGGCGCGAGCCGAGCGGGAAGCCAACCGCAACACGCTGATCACCATTGCCGGGCGCGCTTACGACTCCCTTCAGGGCTCGCTGCGCGAGCTGTCAATTTTGCGCTCGATCGCAATTCCAAAGTCGCGTCAAGCATCAGACGTAATTTTGGACGGATATGGCCAAGGCCGCTTTTCGCTTCTGGAGGTGCTTGATGCACAGGCGAGCTTCACGCAGGCGAAGTTGCGAGAGCAGGAAGCATTGCAGAACTTCCACGTCGCGATCGCAACCATCGAGGGATTGGTTGGCAACCCATTCTCACTCTCACGGGGGAGCGCACCATGAGGAAACTCGGCATTTTCGCGGTAGTTGCCGGCCTCGTCGCAGTGGCCGCCGTCGGCTATCGCATGATGGCGACAGACGGTCCGCGGCCTCCGGCCGGCCAAGCGGAAAAGAAGGGAGAAGCAAACGACACACAAGTCGAAAAGGACGAACATGCCGCTGATAGAGTCATCATGAGCGATGAACGGGTCGCCGCCGCAAAAATTGTGCTCTTGAAAGTGCAGCCTGCGACGTTGAGCAATACGCTGCTGCTTAACGGCGTCATTCGCGCCAATCAGGAGACGCTGGTGCAGGTGACGCCCCGGTTTCCTGGCGTCGTTCGCAAGCTTCAAAAACGAATCGGCGATCAAGCGCGAAAGGACGACCTGATGGCGACAATCGAAAGCAATCAGAGTCTGACGTCCTACGAGCTCAAAGCGCCGATCGACGGAACAGTCATCGATCGACAGGTTTCGCTTGGCGAATACGCATCAGAACAGAAGCCTGCGTTCATATTGGCGGATTTGTCTGCGGTATGGGTTGACCTGTCCGTTTACGTACAGGATCTCAATCGGGTGCGCGTAGGAGACGAACTGACTATCGACCTCGGCGACGGAGGCGCTCCGGTCAGTTCACGTATTTCCTATGTATCCCCCGTAGGAAGCAGCGATACTCAAAGTGCGATCGCTCGTGCTGTCGTTGCCAATCCCGATGGACGTTTGCGGCCAGGACTCTTCGTTCGTGGAAGCGTCATTCTCAGCAGCCGGCGAGTGTCGGCTGCCATCAAAGCCAATGCCCTGCAGACAATGGAAAACAAGACCGTTGTTTTCGTTCGAGAGGGCAACAAGTTGGAGGCTCGCCCGGTCGAGGTGGGAGAGCAAGACAGAGACTATGTTGAGATCACCAAGGGGCTGTCCGTCGGAGAAGTCTATGCCGCCGAAAACAGCTTTGTGGTGAAGGCAGAGATTGGCAAATCCGAGGCTGAACATGAATGAAGAACCGAATGTGCTCATCACCGCTTTCATCAAGCCGAACATGGAAGGTCATGTCGTGAAAGCCCTGCATGATCTGCCGGAATTTCCCGGGTTCACGATCGATCGCATTCGAGGACAGGGCCGCGGACGCGGTGCCGGCGGTCAATTCCATGCGACCGAATACAACTTCTCCTATCAGGAGCACCTGCAAATGCAGATTGTCTGCCGAGAGGCGATTTCCGGCGAGATTTGCAGCCGGATTGCGCGAGCTGCATGGACTGGCAGCAAGGGCGACGGCATCATCTTTACGCAGGTCGTCAAGAATTTCTTGCGCATCCGGACAGATGGAAAGCAAGGAGGAGCACCGGAATGATCGATGCAATCCTCAGCTTCTCCATCAAGCAACGATGGCTGGTCCTGATCGCGGTGATTGGGGTCGCGGCGTTTGGCGGCTGGAATTTCACCAGACTACCCATCGATGCCGTGCCTGACATCACGAACGTCCAAGTTCAGATCAATACTCAGGCGCCCGGCTATTCGCCACTGGAAACAGAGCAGCGCATCACCTATCCGATCGAAACAGCGATGGGTGGTCTACCCAAGCTCGACTATACCCGTTCGCTGTCGCGGTATGGACTGAGCCAAGTCACGGTCATCTTCAAGGACGGCACCGACATCTACTTCGCCAGGCAATTGGTCAATGAACGCATCCAACAGGTTAAGGACCAACTTCCCGCGGGCGTTGAAATGGCGATGGGACCGATTTCGACCGGTCTTGGCGAGATTTATATGTACACGGTGGAGGCTCGGCCGGGAGCAAAACGTACGGATGGCGAGCAATACAGCCCGAGTGATTTGAGAACGATCCAGGATTGGATCATCAAGCCGCAACTTCGGCTGACGCCGGGTGTTGTCGAGGTCAATACAATCGGCGGATTTGAAAAGCAGTTTCACGTGCTTCCAGATCCTGCCCGACTGATGGCCTACAAGCTCAGCTTCCGAGACATCATGACGGCGCTCGCCAACAACAACAACAACGTTGGCGCCGGCTATATCGAACGCAATGGCGAACAATACCTCGTTCGAACGCCTGCTCAGGTGGCAAACCTCGGTCAGATTCGCAACATCATCATCGGAGCTCGTAGTGGCAATCCGATACGCGTGCGCGACGTCGCCGAGGTCCGAGAAGGAACAGACCTACGAACCGGTGCCGCCACCATCAATGGCAAAGAGACGGTCGTCGGTACCACAATGCTATTAATCGGGGAGAACAGCCGAACCGTTGCGCAGAGCGTTTCGAAGAAGCTCAGCGAGATAGGCAAGTCCTTACCGGAAGGGGTGGTTACCAAAACCGTCTACGACCGCACGCGGCTTGTTGATGCAACGATCGAAACCGTTCAGCGCAACCTGATGGAGGGTGCGCTGCTTGTCATCATCATATTGTTTCTCCTATTGGGAAATATCAAAGCTGCGATCGTCACGGCCTGCGTTATTCCGCTGGCGATGTTGTTCACCATCACAGGGATGGTAGAGAACAAAGTCAGCGCCAACCTGATGAGTCTTGGCGCAATTGACTTCGGTATTATTATTGATGGCGCTGTGATCATCGTCGAGAACTGCCTGCGCGTTCTTGCGGAGGAGCAACACAGACATGGGCGATTGCTGACGGCGGGCGAGCGTTTTGAGACGATCCTCAGCGCATCGCGCGAGGTCATCAAGCCAAGCTTATTCGGCACCATGATCATTGCCGTGGTGTATCTTCCTGTCCTCACGCTGACCGGTGTGGAGGGAAAGATGTTCACGCCAATGGCGCTCACCGTGCTGATGGCGCTCCTTGGTGCAGCCCTTTTCTCCATGACGTTCGTTCCGGCGGCGGTGGCTTTGCTCGTCACCGGCAAAGTCTCGGAAAAAGAGAATATTCTTATGCGGGGGGCGAAGCGCGTTTACGTTCCTCTCCTTACGCTGTCCATTCGCTTTCGCAAGAGTGTCGCGGTTGGAGCCGTCGCTATCATTGCGGTCAGTGCGTTCGCCACAACGCGGATGGGCGGAGAGTTCATTCCAAGCTTGGATGAAGGCGACGTGGCGCTCGCAGCCATCCGGATTCCTGGCACGAGTCTTACGCAATCGATCGAGATGCAAAGGACTCTTGAAGACCGGATCAAGCAGGTTGCAGAAGTGAAAGACTTTTTCGCACGTACTGGCACTGCTGAAGTTGCGACCGATCCGATGCCACCGTCCATCTCGGATGGCTATGTCATGTTGAAACCGCGTGAGGAATGGCCTGATCCAAAAAAATCCAAGGCGACCGTGGTCGAAGAGATCCAGAAGGCCGCTGAGGAGATTGCCGGCAGCCAATACGAAATTTTGCAGCCAATTCAGCTTCGCTTCAATGAGTTGCTTTCGGGTGTACGCAGCGACATCGGCATAAAGATATTCGGGGATGATCTCGATACCCTTTTAAAGCTCGCACGGGATGTTCAGTCGGCGATCGAGCCGATGAGAGGGATTGCGGATCTCAAGACCGAGCAAGTTTCGGGCCTTCCCGTGTTGACTGTAACACTCGATTACGAAGCGCTGTCTCGGTACGGTCTCAGCGCGAATGATGTCCAAAGCCTGGTTGAGATCGCTGTCGGCGGCAAGGCAGTCGGGAAGGTGTACGAGGGAGACCGAAGGTTCGACATCGTTGTCCGCCTGCCAGAACAAATGCGCGGAGACATCAATACGATTCGAACACTTCCTATACCTCTGCCGCCGCTCGATGATACGCAGACAGCGACGAGGACCTCGTGGACCGCCTCACCACTCGCGCGAATGCGATATATTCCCTTGTCATCCGTCGCGAAAGTCGAAGCTGCCCCGGGCCCCAATCAGATCAGTCGCGAAAATGGTAAGCGTCGGATTGTTGTGACCGCCAACGTTCGCGAAAGGGATTTGGGATCGTTCGTCGAGGACGCGCAACGCCTGGTCAATGAGAAGGTCAAACTGCCCCCCGGATATTGGATAACGTGGGGGGGACAGTTTGAGCAACTGGTTTCCGCCACCCAGCGACTGACCATCGTTGTTCCGGTCGCCTTGCTGTTGGTCTTCCTGCTGTTGTTGATGAGTCTCGGTTCGGTCGCCGATGCCCTGCTGGTCTTCAGCGGAGTGCCTTTAGCCCTGACCGGCGGGATAGCAGCCCTACTACTGCGGGGCATTCCCCTCTCGATCAGCGCCGGTGTTGGTTTCATCGCACTGTCCGGTGTTGCGGTGCTCAATGGACTCGTCATTATCGCCTTCATCGAACGTTTGCGCGAGGAGGGCAAGCCTGTCCTAGACGCGGTGCGCGAAGGTGCCGTGACGCGGCTGCGCCCAGTGCTCATGACGGCGCTTGTCGCATCTCTCGGATTCGTGCCGATGGCGATCGCAACGGGGGCGGGAGCTGAAGTTCAGCGTCCCCTTGCAACGGTCGTTATCGGTGGAATCATCTCCTCGACAATACTGACGCTTCTTGTTCTACCAGCGCTTTATGTACTCTTTCGGAAAGATTCTTTGCCGACTTCTCATGGTGAGAGCGCTGATGATGTCGGCCAGGCGAGCCCCGGCATGAGGTGATCGGAATGATTTTGGAACGGGGAGATCGTGCCGATGACGTTGATCGCAGGTTTTTGGCCGGAACCGGCGGTAAAGCGCTGATAGTAAACTCGCTCGCTGGGGAAATGCTTGAGGAGCCCTTTATTCGCGGTGCGCTGTGCTCGAGGTTCGGCTTGACATGAATAACATGGATATCAGCTGAGCCTCGAAAAGGCGGCTGAATAAGAAAGGCCGAGGACCGGTCAGGGCTATCAGCGACGCAGGAGAGCGACGTCAGATCAACCAACAAGAGAGGGAGATCGCAGAGGAATGAAGCGCGTCCAGACTCTTGATGGGGCGTTCAACGACCTCATGGAAGCGAGTGGTCTCGCACAAGACGAGCGAGCCATCAATCAAGCGCTCCGCAACTTCACGGCCGCGGTCGGATTTGATCGCTTTGCCTACCTCAATGTCCGTGCGGGCGACGCCCGCGCTCTCTCCAACTATCCCGCCGATTGGCAGCACACGTATCTTGACAACAACTACGCCGCCATCGATCCGGTCGTCACCATCGCCAAACGGACGATGCAGCCATTCGTTTGGTCACGCGAAGAAAACGCAGGCAACGTGCCGGAAACGGTGCGCTTCTTTGGCGAAGCCGCCGACTTTGGCATCCGTAGCGGCGTTTCGATCCCGGTGCGCGGCGGCTTCGGCCGGACGGCGTTGTTGACGCTTGCAACCGACAGGCCGAGCGCTGACGCCGAGGTCCGCAACTCGATCCATGCGATCACGGCGGTGGCGTTTGTGCATGTTCACCTCAATCGGCTTGTCCGTGCGCCACATAGCACGATGGTCGTGCTGACACCTCGTCAGTCGCTTTGCCTGTCTTGGGCGTCCATGGGAAAGACCATGGACGAGATTGCCGAGTTGCTCGGCATCTCCGAGCGTGCGGTGCGCTTCTATGTCAAAGGCGCGCGCGACAGGCTCAACGCAACCAATACTACACACGCTGTCCGACTCGCCGTCGAACAGGGTCTGATCTAACTGCCAACCGAGCCTGCGCTTAAGTGGACGGCACACTCGGAATGAAACCGAGCCGTTCAATCAGGGTTGCAAGCACCATCTGTCGTGCTCGCGCTGCAAGCATCAGCCTCGTGTAGTCACTATAAAGTTCGGCTACCGTCTCTAAGTTAGCAGCTTGTGCGCTCTTCCAAGAATCGAAAGCTGCTTCGGCTTTTGCAAGCGACTCACGATGCTCAAGAATCGCGTCGATTGTCAGGCTCTCAATTTGGGTTGATGAAAGTGGCGCGATTAGATTCGCCATTGTCGTCGCCACGTCGACGTTGTTGTGCTGGCCGCCGTCGTCCTCTGTCGTCACCATAACCTTCAGTCGGTAGGTCCGCGGTGCGCCCCCGCTGACGTCAATCCCGTAAGCCCAAGCCGGGGGTTAGAAAACCGCACTCAAACGGTCCCTGTGACCTTTAGTGCCGAGGCACCTGGACATACGTCGCAGGCCCCCGGCCGTTGGCCAGAGGATCCCGGTGCCGTAGCGGTCGGCACCAACCGTTGAGTGCGGGGTTTCTATGCCCCAGACAGCGCGTACTGTCTGGAGGGGTTATAAGCGGGCAAGGCGAGTGACGCTAGCTGAGGCGCGCACGCACGCCGACTTTTCAGCAGTAGAATTTGCCCAACGGGTGCAGCGCTGGCGCAACGCTCTGCGGGGTTGCATTTTGCGTCGGTGCGCGAAATTCTTCAGGCAAGAGATGATGGGGCTAAATTGGTCGCCGTCACATTGACAGCGCAAGATAGATTCGTGGCGAACCCTTCGGCGCTGCCTTGCGACGACCTTAAGCCCCCGCTCTAGGCGGCGTCTCAGTCATCCACTTTGCTTCTTTGCTTATTATTCAACTTCGCACCACCGATTCCCGACAGGTCGATGCGAATTCCCGCGCGGTTCGGATCGATCTCCGGCGCCGGCTGCTCGGTAGCAGGCTTTGCAGTCGGTCCGCGCGGAGCGCCGTCGTCAGCCCGCCGCGGCGCGGCCGCCGTCGAACCGGGATCGGGCGCCGAGAACACGGCAACGTCCTCGAACGTCCCGGTCCGCCACGCGATGATGGCGTCCTCGAATGCGTTGTCGTTTTCGACGCCATACCATTTCACGACGATGCGATAGACCTTCGCGAACAGCGCCGTGCCCATGCGGATGTTCTTGCAAGGATCGACCAGGTCGGCTGTGAGCTGCGAGGCGTCCGTCACGCCGACGCCGGCCGGATATTGCGTGATGCCGACGCGCACGACGGCCTGGCCGACATAGCGGCGCACGAGCTCGAGCGCTTCGTCCGGCGATTTCGGCGGCGGTACGAGCACCACGCGCCCTCCGGCGCGTACCGTCATAGCAAAACGATCGGCCGACCCCGCCGTGGCGATGAACTTCTCGACGATCGCAGGCTTGAGCCCGGGATCGGCGCATTGCTGGATCAAGGCTGCATCGACCATCACTGTCTCCTCACAGATTGAACGCCATCACGAGCGGCACGCCGAACAGCCGCGCCCAGGCTTCGGCGCTTGCGCGTTGAATCCCGACGATGGATGTGCCGGCGGTCCACCATCCGTTGCCGGTCGCGACGATCATGTCGGGCGCATGCAGCATCGACTGCAGCACCGGCCAGACCAGAAGTTGCTCGTAGCAAATCAGCGGCGCGATCCGCCGGCCTTGCGACGTCACGATCGGATTGGCGAGGAAATGCGCTCGCGCGCTGTCGCCCTCGCCGATCCACGACAGCCACGGCTGCCACATCGACACCGGCACGGGCATTCGTTCTCGATAGAGGACGCGCGCCTGCCCTGCGGCAATCTCGACCAGGACATTGTCGTAACCGTGCCGATCAACCACGGCGGCGCCGGCGATCACGACAACGCGCGTCGTGCGCAACGCGTCCATCCAGACTTGCGAGACAGTCGGGGTCCATAAGCCCAGCGCGCTCTCCGGCAAGACGACGACGCGGGCGCCCGCCTCGTGTGCGCGCTGCACATGCGCCAGCAAGTCGCGATGCTGCTCGAGGTCGGTTGCGCGGCCGAGCGATGCGCCCATCGTGGTGTCGACACCGCGCCAGCCCTCCGGTCCGGACGGCGGCGCCCATCCTGCGGCGGACCACAGCCACGCGCCTATGACCGCGACCGCCGCAACCGGCCACAGCCTGGTCGTGAGCGCGAGCATGACCATCGCGGTCGCCCCCAGGCCCAACCACCCCCATCCCGGAAACAGCACGCCGGCCGCGGTCAGCGGATGCGCCCAGCCGACGATCCCGAGCGGCAGCACCGCCATCAGGAGGCTCGCCAGCGCAAACCGCCCGGCCCGGCCCCATCCCGGCCGAACGGACCATAGAAGGCCGTGGACGGCGACGAAGGCAAGGCAGGCCCCGATCCAGAGCGCCCCGCCCAAGGCGATTCCTGGCCCATAGAAGGTCATCACGCCTTGAGGCAGGCCCCGCGAGGCGGCCAGGAAATACGCCGCCGAGACCGCGGTCGCGATCATGCGCGTCGGCGCGGCCGCCCAGAGCGCGGGGAAGGCCAACGCGAGAGGCAGCGCCAAGGCGACGCCGCTCCAGCCGATCGCTCCGGCCGCGGCCGCTCCGGCGATCAATGCCGCCTCGTGCAGCCCATCACGGATCGAACGTGGCGACCGGCCGGGCGAGCCCGAGAAGCCCTGCGTCGGGGAGTGGCCCGAAGTAGCGTGAGTCATATGAGCCTGCGTAGTCGGAGTGGAGATAGAGGCGTCCCGGCGGAACAACGCCGCCCGCATAGGCGGCAAGCGCCCTGCCCTCGGCGTCGACCAGGCGGATGCGGGAATGGGCGAGCGTGCGACCGTCGATCGTGACCGATCGACCGACCGCGACATGCGCGCCGGCCATGGCGGCGACCGTCTTGATGAGTGGTCCGGCGCCGCCCGGGCAGAGACCAGCGCGCAGGTAGCCGCGTTTGAGCCCAAGCGTCAGTCCGGGCCCCGCCGGCATGCAGATAAAGATGAGGTCGCCAACCTTGATCGGCGCGACGGCCCGCTCGATGCGCCAGAGACCAAGCGGATAGCTCGGGGTCGCATTCAAGCGGAAGCCGCCCGCCCAGCCGAGGACCGCGATGCCGGCGACGGCGGCTGCGCCAAGTCCCAGCACTGAGATGACAGGCCGCGGTCTCATTTCATGGTCATCCCGCGGCTCTGGGCTTGGCGCTGAACCTGGCGCTCGGTCTCGACCTTGTTCGGCGCTTGAGCTGCTTGCTTCTGCTGCGCGGCGAGTTGCTGTCCTGCGCGCAGCATCGGCCATGCAGCCGCGAGCGCGGGTCGCTCGCTTTCCCGCAAGCCGGCGGCCGCAGCATCGAAGGCTGCGCCCTTCGGCTCTTTCGCGCGATTGGACAGGAACGCGCCGTCCCCGAAGCGCTCCGCCACGGCCTTGTTGAACCCTTCGATCTCCGCCGCCACCATCTTGTTGGAGAGAGCGAACGCGAGCGCGTTCGGCAGATCGTTGCGGTCGATGGCGTCGCGAACCCGCTCCAGAACCAGCGTTGCGGCGGGCGAGAGCGCCGGCACGTCGACGGTGACACGCAGCCGCAGCGCACACTCCTCGGTTTCGTACTTGCGCAACGCCTCCGCGCGCAGCCGCGCATAGCGCTCGATCTCGCGGCCGAGCGTGGCGACATTGGCTTCGGCCTCTTTCCGCTCCTTGGTGGCGGCTTTCCCTGCGAGCACGCCCTTCGCGCCGCGCAGATCGCCGAAGGTGGCAGGCTCGGCCCCGAGGCGGTCGAGTGTCGCCTTGCGTGTTGCGGAATCGTGCAACACGGCATCGAAGTTCATGGCCTTGAAGGCGGTCTCCGGCTTCGCGAACACGAGCGCGAAACGGCTCGACATTTCCTGCCACTGCTTCCTGCAGGCCGGATCGGCGACGATCTTGTCCTCGACCGACTCGGCGACGGATTTCGGCCATGTGGTAACACCGGGCAGCATGGACGCGGCCTCCTTCTTGCGGCTGGTGGGCGGAACATGACGAGGGTCGAAAAGGCCGAGACGGGCGCCGACGGCCCGCAGGCGCGCGGCCACATCATCGAGCCGCTGCTTCTGACGCCGCGCCCAGCGCACGCGGTCGGACACGAGGGTTCGGGCGACGCGCATCACATGCAGGCCGCGGTTGGCGGCGAAGCGAAGCGCGTCGCGATAGAGGCCGCCACGCTCGTAGTCGAGCGTCGTCTCCTTGGCGTTGCGCTGGGACAGGATGGGGATCAGGCCGCCGGCTTTGCCGAACGATCGGCGGCCGTAATAGAGCGCAACATCCTCACGGTGTCGGGTCAACGCCACATAGGCGAGATGCCGGTCGAGCGACAAGCTCGCCAGCACCTTCACGCGGTCGACGGTCGCGCCTTGCGCCTTGTGAATCGTGGTGGCGTAGCCGTGGTCGACATTGCGGTAGAAACGCTGATCAACCTCGACGCGCCGGCGGTGACTGCCCTCCCCGACTTCGGCCGTGAACCGGCCCGCCGCCGCCTCGACCACGCGTCCGATCATGCCGTTCTTGACGCCGAGCGACCCCTCGTTGCGCAGGAACACGATCTGATCCCCAGCCGCGAACCGGCGCTCTCCGTCCTCGGTGCGGAAGGCGTGCCCAGCGCCGACGAGACCCCGCGATACGAGCCTGTCGCGGGCCAGGTCATTGAGCGCGCGCACATCACGGCGCAGATGCGCCAAGATCAAGGTCGACTTCGCCGGATCGTAGTCGCGGCTCCAATCGTCGATCAGCGCCGACACGGCCTGCGCCTTCAACTCAGAGCCCATGACGTGGCCGTGATGGCGATACGCTGCGAGCGCTTTTCCGACCCGGCCGCGGGCAAGATCGAGCGAGGCGTCACGCATCCATTGCGTGTTCTGGCGATAGATCGTCTCGAGCTCGGCATAGCCGATGCGCTCGACCAGGGCGCGGTAGGCGGCGCCGGCCTCGATCGGCTGGAGCTGCTCGGCGTCGCCGACCAGGATCAGCTTGGCGCCGGCGCGCGACACCGCCTCGACGAAGGTCGCCATCTGGCGTGATGCGACCATACCTGCCTCGTCGAGAACGAAGACCGTGCGGTTGTCGAGGATCGACCGGCCCTTTCCCCAGGCAAGCTCCCATGACGCCAATGTGCGCGAGGCGATCCCCGCTTCTTTCTCCAGACCCTCGGCCGCCTTGCCCGCCAATGTGCCACCGACAACCCGATAGCCGGCGGCCTCCCAGACCTCGCGCGCGGCCCGCATCATCGTGGTCTTGCCAGCGCCGGCGCGCCCGACCACGGCCGCCGCGCGGCCGGGAGCGGTCACATGCTCGATCGCCGACCGCTGCTCGGCCGAGAGCATGGCGTGACGATCAAGAACGGCGTTGCGGATCTGATCGCGCACGCCGAACGTGTCCGCGCCGGCAAGCCCGATCGCGCGCCTGGCCATCTCGGATTCGATGCGGATCAGCTCGCATGTCGTGTAGCGTGCCGGCGTTCTGGCGCCGCTCGCAAAGTCGATCCCCTCGTGCTCGAGGCGGACAGCATCCGGGCTTTGCAGGATGCGCGCGAGCAGTACCCCGAACGCGGCGGGGTCGTCGACATAGCGATGCAGCACCTTGGCGACGTCGCGCTCATCGAACACGCTCTTCTCGCGCGATACGATGTCGAGGATGATCTCCGGGCGACGCAGCACGCGCTCGGCCGAGACCTGCCGCTGCTCCTCGAACAACCGCAGGCGATCGAGGTTTGGTCCGCGTCCCTGCCGCTTCGCCTTGCGCTCGATCGCCTTTGCCGCGACCCCGACATGGGTCGTCGGCACGATGTCGATTCCACGCTCGGCATAGGATCGGCCATCCACGCGCACGTCGAGGCCCGCGAGCGCGAGATGATGGTTCTGCAGATCGATCCATCCCTGGCGAACCGCCAGAAACTCATTCTTGTCGCCGGCCCAGAGCTTGTAGACGATCTTGCCGGCCCGGTTGCGCAGCGGCGCTCCGTCCGCGCCCAATACGGCCACGCGCTTCGGACCGAATCCATCCTCGGTGAGCGCGCGCAGACTCGTCATCAGATGGACATGCGGATTGCCCGGATCGTCGTGATAGGCCCATTCCGCCACGATCCCTGCGGGCAGGATGTGCTCGGCCACGAACTGGCGCATGAGCGCGATGTTCTGCGCGGTCGTCAGCTCGATCGGCAGCGCGATGATGTACTCCTTGGAGAGCTGCGCATCCGAGCGCTTCTCGAAGCCCTCAATCTTGTTCCAGAACGCCTCCGATGCCTGCGCTACGGAACGGTCCGCCACCATCGCCCGCGCCCATTGCGGCGCGTCCGCCGGCAGCAGGAATTCCTCATGCACCATGTTGCGCTTGGCCGTGTAATCGACGGTGCGGCCCTCGGCCTCGAAGGTCATCTTCGCGCAGTGGCGATACGCGGCCGCCAGCACAGCGCTGCGGCCATCGGCGCGGCTGATGAGCTGGGGTGTGAAGTGCGTGATGGCCAAGGCGGCGGTCCTGCGAGAATGACGACACGGCTCGTCCGCAGGGATCGGCGTCGTCCTTCCGGCTGAGCAGACCTACGTCGCGCCAGCGACGTATTACTGCGCCCTTGGAGCCGACCCTTCGGATCGGCGGGATGATCCCCCAAAGTGTCGGCTTCGCCGACCTGTCGTTTCCGACGGGGTGCGCTTCGCGCATCCCCGGTCAATTCTCCCTCGCGCGTACCGCGCGCCAGCAGGAGGATGACCAACCGGAATGAAAAAGCCGTCCCGACAGATTCGAGAGGAAATCGCCCGCCTGCAGGACCAGCTCAAGGCCGCCGAGACGCGCGAAGCGGAGCGGATCGGCCGGGTGGCCCTGAAGGCCGGCCTCGGCGATCTGGAGATCGACGAGGCGGACCTGCTGACCGCCTTCGAAGAGGTGAAGGCGCGATTTCGCAAGGCCGGCGCCGCGCCGCGATCCGCGCGCGGGTCGGGTTCGCCCGAGCCGCCTGGCGCGGGTGCGGGCGCGTCTTCTGAGGCTTGAGCGCGTGGACAGAACCCGCCGCAGCGACGACAGGAAGAAGGACACGCGCGAGAAGATTCAGCTCGGCGGGCTGATCGTGAAGGCGGGACTGCGTTACGAGAAGCGCGCGCTGTTGCTCGGCATGCTGATCGACGCCGCAGAGCGGGCGCGAGCGAGCGAAGCGGAGCGCGAGCGGTTCGCGGCGATCGGCACGAAGGCCTTCAGCGATGAACGCGAATAAGGTGGCGCTGACGATCGTGCCCGCCGCGCTGATGATCGGCGCGATGATCGCGCTGCGCGGTCATGAGCAATGGTTCGCGAGCTTCGCAAAGACGCCGCAGGCGGCGCTGTTGCTGGGGCGGACCGGTATCGCCCTGCCCTATCTCGGCGCGGCCGCAATCGGCGTCATCACCCTGTTCGCCTGCGCCGGCGCGCTCGCCGTGCGCTCAGCCGGCTGGGGCGTCCTCGCCGGCGCGACGACTGTCGTCGGCTTCGCCGCATGGTCAGAAGGGAGCCGGCTGTTCGCCCTCGCCGGCCGCGTGCGCGACGGATCGGTTCTTGCTTATGCGGACCCCGCCACGCTGATGGGGTCGTTCGCCGCGCTCGCATGCGGTTTGTTCGCATTGCGCGTCGCGCTGGCCGGCAATGCCGCGTTCGCGGCGGCAGCGCCGCGGCGGGTGTCAGGCCAGCGCGCGATTCACGGCGACGCGCAATGGATGAGCGTTGCCGAGGCGGCGCGGCTGTTTCCGGAAGGCGGCGGCATCGTCATCGGCGAACGCTATCGTGTCGACAGGGATTCCGTCGGCGATCGCGCGTTCCGCGCCGGCGAGCCCGAAAGCTGGGGCGCGGGCGGCCGCGCGCCGCTCCTGTGCTTCGATGCGTCGTGGGGCTCGACCCACGGCATCGTGTTCGCCGGCTCTGGTGGCTTCAAGACGACGTCGGTGACGATCCCGACCGCGCTCAAATGGGGCGGCGGCCTGGTCGCGCTCGATCCATCCAACGAGGTCGCGCCGATGGTGATCGACCATCGCAAGCGCGCCGGCCGCACCGTCTTCGTGCTCGATCCAAAGACGCCGGAGACCGGCTTCAACGCGCTCGACTGGATCGGCCGGTTCGGCGCGACGAAAGAGGAGGACATCGCCTCGGTCGCGTCGTGGATCATGACCGACGTGGCGCGCACCCACTCCGTGCGCGACGACTTCTTCAGGGCGTCGGCGCTGCAATTGCTGACCGCGCTGATCGCCGATGTCTGCCTGTCAGGTCATACGGAACAGAAGGATCAGCACCTGCGCCGCGTGCGAGCAAACCTGTCCGAGCCCGAGCCGAAGCTGCGCGAGCGGCTGCAGGCGATCTACGATCATTCGGGCTCGGACTTCGTAAAGGAGAATGTCGCATCCTTCGTCAACATGACGCCCGAGACCTTCAGCGGCGTGTACGCGAATGCGGTGAAAGAAACGCACTGGCTCTCGTATGAGAACTATGCGGCGCTGGTGTCCGGCGCGAGCTTCTCGACCGACGAGCTGGCGGCCGGCACAATGGACGTGTTCATCAATCTGGACTTGAAGACGCTGGAGAACCATCCGGGGTTGGCGCGCCTCATCATCGGCTCGTTGATGAACGCGATCTATAACCGCGCGGGCGAGGTGGCCGGCCGCACGCTGTTCCTGCTCGATGAAGTGGCGCGGCTCGGGTTCCTGCGCGTGCTCGAGACCGCGCGTGACGCCGGACGCAAATATGGCATCACGCTGTTGATGCTGTTCCAGTCGATCGGCCAGATGCGCGAGGTCTATGGCGGCCGCGACGCGGCATCGAAGTGGTTCGAGTCGGCGTCCTGGATGTCGTTCAGCGCGATCAACGATCCCGAGACCGCCGAATACATCTCGCGCCGCTGCGGCGACACCACGGTCGAGGTCAGCCAGATCAGCCGCAGTTCGCAGGCCTCCGGTTCGTCGCGGACACGCTCGCGGCTGCTGTCGCGGCGGCCGCTGATCCTGCCGCACGAGATCACGCAGATGCGCGGCGACGAGCAGATCGTGTTCACGGCCGGCAACCCGCCGCTGCGGTGCGGGCGAGCGATCTATTTCCGGCGCAAGGACATGACGGCCTGCGTCGCCAGCAACAGGTTCGCGCCCACGGGCGGGCGGCGATCGGCATAATCGCACATCAGGCGAATCAACGGATGCGAAGGGTGCGGACGTGACGGGACGGGAGGAACAGCGCAGGTGAGGATCGGCGGACCTGGCAGAGGATCAACAGTGTATGACGCCGGCACGCGGCTTGTGATTGCGGCGTTGGTGGTCGCCGGCATCACGGCGTGGATGTTTCATTCTCGCGACGGCAGTCTGTCGGAAGCGCCGGTGACGCGCGGCGCGACGTCCGAACAGACGGTGGCCGTCACGTTCTCGATCTGCGGCGCCGGCCGGCGAACCGATTGCGTCGTCGACGGCGATACGTTCTGGTTCCGCGGCGAGAAAATCCGGATCGCCGACATCGATACGCCCGAGCTGAGCCCGCCGCGCTGCCAGCGCGAGGCCGAGCTTGGCGAGGCGGCGCAGCGGCGGTTGCAGGCGCTGCTGAATGCGGGCCCGTTCACGCTCGTCGCCGCCACGCGCGACCAGGATCAATATGGTCGCAAGCTCCGTACGGTCTCACGCGGCGGCCGCTCCCTCGGTGACGTGCTCGTGGCGGAAGGGCTCGCCCGACGCTGGAACGGTCCGCGCGGAAGCTGGTGCCAGTGACGGACGCATCCCCGATCTGCGTTGGCGGCCGCGCGGCGCAGGCCAGAATTTCGCTATCCCAATCTGACCCGCGCTGTGGCATTTTCGGCCTGATCAGAGGGCGCTATGCCGAACCAGATTCCGCTCGACCCCGTGTTGCCGAAGGCCTTCGACGCGACTCCGAACGAGTCGCGCAGCAAGGCGCAGCTTGATGCGTGGTGGGACCATCCCTTCGGCATTACATTGCCGGATGGCCGCATCGAGGTCCGGTGCCTGAATGGCGGCGCTTGGGACAGGTCGACACATTTCGGCATTGCCGAAAGCTACGAGGCAGCGTGCGCGCTCGGCGAAGCCAAGCAAGCCGAATGGGTGCGACTCCGCGCCCGCCCGACCCTCTCTCTCGACGCGGGTCAGGTCATGGTCGTGCGGATGCCACAGCGGCCGGACGAAGAGCCGCAGCAGCTCGCCACGTTCCGCTCCACGGAGGAGGCGAGCGCCTTTATAAGCGCCAACTACCACGAAGCGCCACCACCATAGTTGCGGCTCGCGGCGAGGATGCCGGCCGAGCCGGCGCTCGTCTTCCGAGAGGATCGTCACCCAAAGGGCGGAGACCGCGCAGCGGGCTCCGAGAGCGAAGCGAATAGAGCCGTCCGCCGAAGGCGGCTCGCCCGAATCCCTTTCTTCATGGCGCACCATCACACGGCCTTGAGAGATCACGAGGACGAAGCGGTCACGCAACATCGGCTCGATCTCACGGTTGAGACCCGGCATCCGGAGAAAGAAGACTCGCCATCCAGCGCCTGCCGCCGACGCGATCGCGGCGAGTTGCTGATCGTCAGCGGCGCCAGCCGGTCGATCCGGCTGGCGCCGCTTCCGGACAAGGCAAAGACCAGAGGCGGCTTGAGCCGCCTCTGGTCTGGATGTCAGTCCGTGTCGGCGCCCCAGAGCGGGTTGCTCTCAGGATCTTCGACATGGCCCTCGTCGCGCGGCGGCGTGTCGTCCGGTGCGTCATAGACGATGCGGGAGGCGGAGAAGCTGACGCCGGTCTCCGCGGTGATCTCGTCGATGATGCGGCGCAGTCCGCAGAGCTCGGCGTCGCTCACGTCGCGCAGCCACGGGCCGTCGTCGTCGTAGAAGCACCAGCGCTTGGCTCGCACATCGAAGACCTCGCGCGTCGCCCAGTCGATCCAGAGGTCGTCGAGAAGCGGCCCCGGCTCGCCCGCCAGCCAGCGGTGGGCGAACTCCTCCGTGATGCAGTAGAGGTCAAAGACAGAATTCCGGTAGCGGTCAGAGCTTTCATCGAGAAGCAGATTGCGCTCGGCCGCCAGGCCGTCGCGCATCAGTGCGATCAAATCTTCGAGCTTGGCGATGAGGCGATCGTGGGCGGTGCGGGCGACGCCGTTGTCGCATCCGAGACGATTGGCGAGGACAACGACCTTGAAGCCCGAGAACTGCGTGAACAGCGTGAGATGGTCGAGATCAGACATGATGTATCTCCTTTCGATCTGACGAAAGGAGGCCGCACCGTAGCCGCGAGGGGTCAGGGAGCGCGGAGCGACCGGCGGAGCCGGCGAGCGGGGGAGCCGATTTTCTGACGACGCCCGCTTGGGCGGCGGCTGAAAATTGGGGGGACCGCGATGTCCTTGACGCCGCAGCGGCGGGTGCAAAATAGAAAGTCAGAGAGAGAAAGAGGTAGGGCACGGCGCTCGCAGCGGGGCCGCGAGAGGATCGTCACCCGAATGGGCGGAGACCGCGCAGCGGGCTCCGTGAGCGAAGCGAATAGAGCCGTCCGCCGAAGGCGGCTCGCCCAATACTTCATGCCAAGCGCATCGGGGTTCCATCATGATTTTGAATCACTGGCGGCCGATCGATTCGATCTCCTGATTGGACATCATGATGGTGACGGAGCGAGACTCGGCAGATGATCGAGGACCGCTCCACACCCACGCTGCTTCGCCGGATTGATCCTTCGCGCAACATGGCGCGGTTCTATGCCCTCAGCATCGAGCCGTCGCTGTTCGGCGCCGCTGCGCTGGTCCGGGAATGGGGCCGGATCGGCGCCCGCGGCCGGCGGCGGATCGAACTCTTTGGGCGCAGAGAGGAAGCGGAAGCGGCATTCAATCGGATCGAAAGCCGCAAGCGCCGCCGCGGCTACGTCGATCGGTGACGTGAGTGGTCGGTTCGCGCTCAGAGGCCATGTCTCCATGTCCCGCATGGATGTCGGTCAGAAGAATCCCATCAGCCAGCGATTGACATCAATCGCGCGGTGAGCGTCCTTTCAGCAATGTGGTCTGGCAAAGGAGACGCTGCGATATGCCGACGATTCAGCTTTCTGCCACGCCCAAAGGCAACGGCTATCAGGCGACCGTGACATTCCCCGACGGCGTCTCGATCAGTTCGCAGGAAACCTATCCGACGATCGCGGAAGCCCTCACCGCCGCGGCGCGCAAGCTGCTCGACATGCCCGAGCGTTTGGCGACGCTCGATCGAACAGGCGCGTGATCAGCGCCTGTTGGCGAGGTCGATCAGCTCGTCGCCGTGGCATGCGAGCGGCGCGCAACAGCAGACGAGATCGCGGACGCGCAGCTCGTCGAGCGCGTTCATCAGCGCGGGCTGCGCGACGATCCACGCGCGATACTTCGCGATGACCTCGGCGCGCGAGCCGTCGCGCCCGATGACGAACGGGTTGCCCCATTTGCTCGGGCGCCCGATGTAGACCCGCGTCGCGCTCGCGTGCTTGCCGACCTGTCGCGCGTTCAAGACCTTGCACATGATCGTTCTCCTTTCCGCTCACGAGCGAAGGCCCCGCCGCGCGGCGGGGCCTTCTTGCGTGACCGCTCAGTCGCGGTTCGGGCGGGACCAGATGAGCGAGTGGCCTTCCTCGCCTTCCACCTCGACCAGCGTGGCGTAGATGGGCGCTGCGAAGCTCGGGTCGTCGAGCTTGACCGAGAGATAGTCGCGGCTCGACTCCTGGGACTTCTTCTTCCACGCGGCGCCGAACTCGATGGTGCCCGCGAAGATCCGGAAGTCCGGGGCCTTCTCCGAGGTGCGCTCGGCGGCGACGATCTTCGCCTTGACGGTGCCGAGGGCGAGGGTCTTGACGGTGCCCACGAAGCCGTTTTAGGTCAGTTGGCAACCGTCTTTCTGAAATGAAGCGGTTGATCCGATAGCGACATTTTCTGAAGGACACTTCTACAGTGTCCTGTTGT